>CAYPKC010000184.1:0-2969 GCA_964411215.1 uncultured Eggerthellaceae bacterium
TGTATCTAGTCCGAGCAATTGCTTAACCATAAACTGAACTTGCGCTTTATCTGCGCCTCCCACCCCTACAACGCTCATCTTAATCTGTTTCGGGGTAAACTCCCCTACTTCCAACGTGCTTTCTGCGCAAGCGACGAGTGCCGATCCCCGCGCCTGTCCTGTCGCAAAAGCGGCTGTAATATTCTTCCCAAACCACACCGTCTCAATGCCCACGCACGTTGGTTGAAAGCGGTTAATCACAGCGGCAATCTGGTCATGAATCTTTAAGAGCCGGCAGGACAAGGCATCTTCTTGCGAGGTAGTAATACATCCATAAGCAACACAGGAAATCTTAGAGCCCTCTTCTGAAATCAAGCCCCATCCCGTATGTGCCAACCCTGGATCTATGCCTAATATGCATCGCGACGACAAAGAAAACCCCATCTGCTCAATAGCCGATGGGGTTATGATAGAACATATGTTTGCTTTTTGCAAAGCTTATTGCGAACTATTCGTTATAGAGCTGCTGAAGTTTCTCCAGATGCTTAAAGCGCTCTAAGGCTGCCTCTTCGCTCTCCTCAAAGAGCTCTTGCGCGCGCCCTGGGAACTCACGGGTCAATCTGCTGTAGCGAGCCTCATTCATCAAGAAGTCTTTGTATCCTTCTTTTGGCTCTTTCGAGTCAAGCGTGAATTTCTTGCCTTGCGGAGCGTCAGGGTTGAAGCGGAATAAATTCCAATAACCGCAATCAACTGCCTTCTTCATCTCCTCCTGGCAATTCTTCATGCCGCCCTTAATGGAATGCATTTCGCACGGCGAATAACCCACGATAAGAGAAGGTCCCTTATACGCTTCAGCTTCTTGAATGGCCTTTAAGGTTTGCGCCGGCTTTGCTCCCATGGCAACTTGCGCGACGTAGACATATCCATAGGTCATGGCAATTTCAGTCAGGCTCTTCTTCTTAATCTCTTTGCCTGCCGAGGCGAATTGGGCAACTTGGCCGATATTGGAAGCTTTCGAAGCCTGACCGCCGGTATTGGAATAAACCTCGGTATCGAATACGAAGATGTTGACGTCTTCGCCTGATGCAAGCACATGATCAAGTCCGCCATACCCGATATCGTAGGCCCAGCCATCGCCGCCGAATATCCAAATGGATTTCTTCGCCAAAAATTCTTTGTTCTCGAGGATTTGCGAAGCGAGGCACGCCGTCTCAGATGTTCCTGTAGCTGCCACCGTAAGCTCTTCGACATATTTTTGGGCAGCAAGCTTGTTCTCCTTGCCATCATCTAATGTTTCAAGCCACGACGCAGCAGCAGATTTCAGCTCATCGCTGATGGAAGTTCCAGAGAGCAGCTCTTCTGTCTCCAGAATGAGCTTTTTACGAACCTGCTCATGCCCAAGCAGCATACCTAAACCATGCTCGGCGTTGTCCTCGAAAAGCGAATTGCTCCACGCAGGACCATGACCTTGCTTATTGGAGCAATAGGGCGAAGTTGCTGCAGGACCGCCCCAAATGGAAGAGCATCCTGTCGCATTCGCAACAAACATGCGATCTCCCACAACCTGGGTTACCAGTTTGGCATATGCCGTCTCAGCACATCCTGCGCAGGCTCCCGAGAATTCAAGCAGCGGTTGCTTGAATTGCGTTCCCTTGATAGACGTATCTTGCAGCTCAGGCTTTTCTGAAACGGCATCAACACACCAATCGAAAACAGGTTGCTGATCAAGTTGGCTTTCAATGGGCATCATCGTAAGCGAATCGGTAGGACAGACATTTGCACAGACGCCGCAACCCATGCAATCAAGCGGAGAGATTGCCATGGTGAATTCAAGGCCTGCTGCCGCCTTGCCTTTTGCTGGTACCTTGATGGTGTTGCTCGGGGCAGAAGCTGCCTCTTGCTCGGTGAGTGCAAACGGTCGGATAGTAGCGTGCGGGCAAACGGTCGAGCATTGATTGCACTGAATGCACGTTTCGCTTTGCCAGGCAGGCACGCTGACGGCAACACCGCGCTTTTCGTACGCTGATGCTCCTTGCTCAAACTGGCCGTCAACATGATCCATGAACACCGAGACAGGAAGCGTGTCGCCTTCCATGCGGCCTACCGGCTCCATAATGTTTTCGACCATCTTGATAAGTGCAGGATTGCCGGTCAGATGCTTGTCTTCTTGCGGGGATTTCATCTGCGCCCATGTGCCTGTTACATCGATTTTGACTGCAGCAGTCGCTCCCACATCAATCGCTTTGTGATTCATGTCGACTACGTCTTGGCCTTTCTTGAGGTAAGACTTCGTTGCCGCATCTTTCATATATTGCAGTGCTTGCTCTTCAGGCATGATGTGAGCCAAGGCGAAGAAGGCTGACTGCAATATAGTATTAGTGCGTTTACCCATGCCGATCTCTTGGGCAAGATCAATGGCGTTGATCGTATATAAGCTGATTTCGTTATCAACAATATAGGCTTTGGCCTTATCGCTCATATGGTGAGCAAGCTCTTCGGGCGTCCATTGGCAATTGACCAAGAAGATGCCGCCCGGTTTCACGTCATAGACCATGGGGAAATCTTTGGTGACATAGGAAGGATTGTGGCATGCAACAAAATCTGCCTTGTTGACGTAATAGGGACTGCGAATCGGCGCATCACCGAATCTCAAGTGGCTGATAGTCACGCCACCGGTCTTCTTGGAGTCATATTGGAAGTATGCTTGGACATACTTGTCGGTATTGTCGCCGATGATCTTGATGGAGTTCTTGTTTGCGCCGACCGTACCGTCGCCGCCAAGTCCCCAGAATTTGCACTCGATGGTTCCAGGCGCAGACGTATTGGGGCAGGCATGATCTTCCGGCAGAGAAAGATTGGTTACATCATCGACAATGCCGATCGTAAACTCGCGCCGAGGCTCGTCCTTCTCAAGTTCTTTATATACGGCAAAAGCGCTTGATGGCGGGGTGTCTTTCGATCCAAGGCCATACCTGCCGCCGATAACCTTC
>CAYPKC010000185.1:0-2955 GCA_964411215.1 uncultured Eggerthellaceae bacterium
AATGTAAAACCCTCCTAGCCTTGACGCTGCTTATGGCGCGGGTTCTCGCAAATGACGAGCACCTTGCCATGACGTCGGATAATCTTGCATTTGTCGCACATCTTTTTGACCGAAGGACGTACCTTCATCTTCAAATTCCTTTCGGTTAAATGCTTACTGCTCTATACTTTCTCGCCCAGCCGCAGACGTTGTTTTTACGTACCAGTGTTTTCAAGCGCCACTGCTTTCAGAGAAGGTGTTCCCTCTTCTGACAGATAAGGTGCTTTTCTTGCTCCTATTTGAAACGATAGGTGATGCGCCCGCGATTCAAGTCATAGACCGAAAGCTCTACGGTGACTTTATCGCCTGGAAGAATCTTGATGTAATGCATGCGCATCTTTCCAGAGATATGAGCGAGGATTTCGTGGCCATTTTCAAGTTCGACCTTAAACATGGCATTCGGAAGAGCTTCCTTTACCACACCCTCAAGCTCGATAACGTCTTCTTTTGTCAAAAGAACGCCTCCAAAGAATCGTTAAAAATACAGCGGATTACAATCCTAACAAAAGGTTGAGGCAAAAGGAAGAAAAAATTGGAAAAAGGCGCACGAGCCATTAAAACCGGTCTGGATGGCTTCTTGCACCTGCATGTCAGGCTTGCGACTTTAAAATCGCGCAACCGTAATCGCAAGAGTTGATTCGGTCGCCAGGTATTCGTGCGATGCGCACTGCCGCCTTGTCGGCATGAGTAATAGTATCAGCAATAAAGCGTTCTGACAAATCTTACATACTCGCGGCGTTTATGCACCAACCGATGCCGCCGGAGCTTGTGCGATGGGTAAAGATACACGTTCCCCATACTTATAAGATGCCCTTCCCTGAGCATCTATAAGGCTGGGATAAAGATGTGTTCTTATTGAGCAGGTGTCAGTGGTTGAGCTTGCGTGCCGACTATACCCTGCAAGGAGTACAGAAGGTTGGCGGCAAGAGCTCTGTTGACGGGAGCGCTTGGCTGAATCGCGCGGCCTTGCTCTGCGTAAATGCTTTGGAACATGCCATTATCAAGCGCCCATCCGACACGATCGCGATACTGGTCAGACAAGCCGAAGTTGTCGGCCTGGAGAATCAAATTGATGGGATTGTGCTTGATTTCAATGCCTTTTGTCTGGGCATAATTGGCAAGAAGGCCAAAGAACTGCTCACGGGTGATCTGCTCATTGGGATAGAAAGTATTGCCTTCGAAGACGTCGCTTTCCGAAATCACGCCAACGGAGCGTGCCCATTTGATAGCGCTGGCATAAGGGACATCCAAAGCAACATCAGCAAATGGCAGATTGTTAATCTGGGGATTGCCGACTCCTTCAAAGGCGGCAGCGGGGCGTCCGCTCATGTTGTAGAGAAGCTCGACTGCCTGCGCACGGGTAAGCGTTGCGCTCGGAGCGAAATCAAAGACAGCGCCATAGGCACCCATAATGCCGTTTTGCGTCACATAATCAAGGGCACCGCTGGTGACAAGGCTGCTTGCATAGTCGACATCGCGGAAGTAGCCGCCGAATTCAAAATTAACATCGGCATACTTTGATTGGATACCGTCAAGCAAAAGCTTAGAAGATGCCTGCCAGATCTTATAGGTGCCGGCATAGTTGCACGTGCTGTTATACTGCGCGACCCATTTCTCCCAATTGTTGAAAACAGGATCTACCAGGATATGGTTCCACCAATAGAGATTGGCGTAGACACCTGGTTTATAGCCTGCCTCTTGAATGGTGTTGCAGAAAATAGAAGCGATTTCGGTCATAAGCGCACGGTTTTCAACGCGCGCCATGGAAGATTCTTCCAAATCGATATAGACCGGAAGCGAAGGGGTATGGCCTTCGAGCAAGCGCAGCACGTGTGCTGCTTCGCTTGCGGCGTTTTCGGTATTAACTGCATAGGAGTATAGATAGACGCCATAAGGAATGCCGAGGCGCTCGCATTCGGAAACGTTGCGCTCCCACTGCAAGTCATCTTGCTCAGTGATGTTGTTGCCATAACCGCAGCGGATGATCGCGTAATCGATACCTTGCGCGCGCACGCGCTCCCAATCGATCGTTCCTTGATGAACGCTTACATCAATGCCTTTGCGGACAGCGCCTTGCACGATCGTGCCATCAGCAGCAACGTAGCCTTGGTCGGTGAGGGGCCAGGTCCAGGGAGGCATGGTTTCTTCCTCAGGAACCGCCGTTGAGCCTGATGGCTCCACCGGATCAGGATCTTCGCCGCTTACCAGAGGAACTGTTGCATTGATAATGCCTTGACCAGCGGCTTTCGTGGCGGCGCTGGTGTCTTTGGCGCCTGCATTGTCAGATGGTGCAGGAGCAGCGGGCGTTGTTGTTCCCGTCTGCGGTTTTTGGGACTCATTTTGCGGCGCTTGATTATCGGAAGGGTCTTGAGGCGTCGGCAGAGGCGTTGCCCCTGAGTCTTGCGCAGAGCCCCCTACGATTTCCGTTGATTCTTGCGCATAGGCAACTTCTACATCTGTCGCAACAGCAATGCCCGTAACACTTATGGCTGAGGCACTCAGTGTTGCTGCCAGAAGTACCGACACGATATTGTTTGCACAGCTTCTACCCGTCACGTGCTTTCTCTCAGATGATGTCCTCATATGTTCCTTCACCATGCAATGTGTGATTATCTTTACCCATTCATCAAAGAACCTTGCCTTTGAGAATTTCCCCTCGGTATTATGCATTCTCACTATGAAAGAATAATAGAGAAACAGTTTGAAAACAATTTGCACGTATAAGGCGGCATCATATCTTCACATTTGAGATCTTCACAACAATCGTGTTGAGATCGCAGGAGCAACCATGGATATAGCTCAATCACTTCCTCTATGGAGTATTGTGCCCTTTGCCGGCATGCTTCTGTCGATCGCCCTATTTCCCCTTGTAAAACCTGAGTGGTGGGATCGCCATCAGCTGTTGGTTTCGATCAT
>CAYPKC010000186.1:0-2911 GCA_964411215.1 uncultured Eggerthellaceae bacterium
GCAAGCGCGCCATCCATGTGATCGGGCCGCATAAGGAACAAGAGACTGATGAGCAAAGCCAATCAGATCGGGAGAATACGGCACATGTTGAGGTAAAAGGCAAGGCGCGTGTTAAGGCACAGGATGAGACGCACGTTACGGCAAAGGATACAACGCACGCTGAAGCAAAAGGTGAGACGCACGTTGCGACCCAAGATACAACGCACGTTGAAGCAAAAGATACCACGCGCGCTAAGGCACAGGATGAGACGCACGAGCGATAGTTTTCATTTACATTACAGCCCTTCGTTGACCTCTCTTTTTGCCATTGTTTTGGGACAATTACGTTGTGAATAGAAAGGTGAGGGGTTGATACACCCCCATAAAGCAGTCCATCGCGATTGTTCCTAGCGAGAAGGCCGTCTCTCCCCAAGGCGGCCTTCGCCATGTCTTATGGCTGGTGCAGTATGCGCGCTCAGGTAGTGCGTACTTACCGTCGTTATACACGTCCTTATCAGAAAGACTTTCGCGTCCTCTTAGGGTTTACAATGAAGGCACGATATCTCTTCCGCGTTCTTTGCTCACATAGGAAAGGTTAAGGCATGGTTATTCTTGATGAACCTTTTGCATCGTCGCTGTTGCTTGAATGGCTTGAAAGCTCAAAGCATCCTGTTTTATCAAATGCCTATACGCGCACACTCCAGGCAGAAGGCATACGCCTTCATCTGGTCGATGACAATGACGCCAAGAAGCGTATCGATGGCGGAGAGCGTGTCTATACCAATTCTGAAAACGCCTTGTTTTGGATTTTGGAGCATACAAATCAAAAAGATCTGTGCCGCGGCATTCGCCTTTTCAAGGACAAAGCGAAGATGCGTGAAGTGCTTGCTCCGCTCAATCCTGATCTGTATTACCGCACGTTTGACGAAGGCGAGCTCAAAGATCTTTCGCCCGAAGAGCTTTCGCTGCCAGTTGTGCTCAAGCCCAATGTCGGCTTTTGCTCAATGGGCGTGTATGTCATACAAACCCCAAAAGATTTCGAGCAGGCGCTCAAAGACATTGAAGAGAGTCGCGAAGGGTGGCAGGCAATGTATCCCGAGTGCGTGATTGAGCCTGGTACCTATATTGTCGAGTCGTATCTTCAAGGACAAGAATATGCAATTGACATGTACTATGACGCTGAAGGTGCGCCTGTCATTCTCAATATTCTGCGCCACGATTTTGCGAGCATGGAAGATACGAGCGATCGCATGTATCTCACGAGCAGCGCCATTATCAACGAGATGTATGAGCCGTTTATGGCATGGCTTTGCAAGGTAAACGGTATCGTGGGCGTTAAAAACTTCCCCATACATATCGAGATCAGAGTGAACGGGCACGGAGACATTGCGCCTATCGAATTCAATCCATTGCGCTTTGCCGGTCTTGGCGGAACCGATGTGGCGCTGTATGCCTGGGGGATAAGAACATATGCAGCTTATCTGGAAGACGTGCATCCTAATCTTTTAGAGCTCGCCCGCATCAAGCCAGAGCTTACCTATTGCATGTCGCTTCTCAACCCGGCGCCAACGGCTGATCTTGCAAGGCCGTTTGATTACGATGCACTCGAGCAGAAGTTTTCACACGTGCTTGATTTCCATCGGTTCGATGTGAATAAAGTCGGCTCGTATGGGTTTTTGTTCCTTGAGTGCGCAGACGATGAGATGAACGAACTGGATTATCTTCTGCACACAGACCTCTTGGAGTTTACGTAACAATCATTAAGCCTGAAGAAGGCCTTTATGCTCCATATAGGAGGCAAGGCACTCTTCCCAGGTAGGAAGTACGGCGCCTGCCATTTCAAGCATCAGGCTCTCTAGCACCACATCTTCGGCAGTAGCGCTGTCTTCTACGGGGACAAGAACCTGGGTCGGGTCATAGCCGGCAAGCTCCAAGATCTTTGAGGCAAAACCGAAGCGATTCGTCTTGCCGGTGGGCGTGATGTGGTAGGTTCCCTTCGCGCCGCGCTCAAGCATTTTCAGCACGTAATGAATGTACATCTCAGCGCTTGCCGGGGCAGCGAATTGATCCGTACGGGATTCATACGTTTGACCTGCGGCAGCAGCATCGAGCAGCCTTTTGAAGCGGCCGAAATCCGAGTCATAGAGCCACGACGTGCGAAGGATCAAGTGATCAGGCGTGCTTGTTCTGACCATGGTCTCACCGGCGAGCTTCGATTTTCCATAGGGCGTATTTGCATGCGGCATATCGAATTCGTTGACGGGCTCAGGCACGTTTGTGCCATACACATCGTCGGAAGATATCTGGACCATGGTGGCCCCGACCGTGTTTGCCGTCAGAGCAACATTTCTGGCACCCAGGGCATTGACCTCATACGCGTGCACTTTGTTGTTCAGCGTGGTCGCATCGCGACGCACGCCTGCGCAGTTGATAATGAAGTCGGGCTGGACTTCTTCGGCGAAAGACTCCAAACGCTCAGGCTCTGTCACCAGCAATTCTTCATCGGTGCCGACAACGGTATAGCCTGCTTTAGATAGGCCTTGCGTCATGACGGTTCCGACAAAGCCATTACATCCGGTCACCCATACGGTTTTGTTCTCTGACATGGAAAGTATCCTTATCTCGCGGTCGTGTCTTTATGCGCCTTTATGGCAGCTTCAAAATCCTGCGCGTCACGTTCAGCCTCGTCGGCTTCTTTCTTATCCAACGCCTCGGCGTGCGCTCCTTGGCCTTCCGTCTCGCTTAGCAGTTCCATCTGCTCGTGAGGATCGGTTGGAAAGCTCAGGTTTTCTTCGCCCAAAGGCGCCTGATACGTGTCACTTTCAGGATGTTTCGGAGAGGCCGAAGCGTCCTTTGCTTCTGGTAGGCGCTCAGGGCCTTTGCGCTTCATGAGCATCCATTGTATGAAGCATATGCCGAAGACCACGACTAG
>CAYPKC010000187.1:0-2873 GCA_964411215.1 uncultured Eggerthellaceae bacterium
CGTTTTTAAGGACAAGGCCATAGCTATCGTTTGAGATAATAGAAAAGCTTGTATCTAACGAAAGGCTTTTTATGGCTCAAACGAATTTTAATGACGTGCTAGAGCATATATTCGCATCTTCCCAGAACACCAAACAACAGGGTACGGCTTTCGAGAAGGCCACCGTATATTATCTAAAGAACGATCCGCTGTATGCGGACATGCTTGATGAAGTGTGGCTTTGGAGCGATTCCCCGACGTGTACGGGGCAAGACATCGGTATCGATGTAGTTGCCCGCGATGCGTACGACGGGAGCTATTGGGCAATACAGTGCAAGTGCTTCCAAGAAGACGCTACGCTCACCTACAAACAACTGTCTACCTTCTTCTCAACAGCAGCAGCCGAAGGCGTCTACGACCATTATATGATCGTAGATACGGCAAACGCATGGACAAAGCACCTGCGTGATATTGCTGAGAAATATGGAACCATCCATATAGGCGCAGATGACATGCGCGAATCGGATCTTGATTGGGAGCCATTCCTGCATGGCAAAGACAAGGCCGAGCGCACGTTTTTTGAAGCGAGGCCGCATCAGGTCGATGCCATCAAAAAGACTATCAAGGGCTTCGAAAGCGCAAACCGGGGCAAGCTCATTATGGCTTGCGGCACAGGAAAGACCTTGACAGCTCTTAGGCTAGTTGAAGAATACTGCCCTTATGGCATGGTGCTTTTCCTGGCGCCGTCAATCTCCCTTGTTTCGCAGACGCTTCGCAGCTGGGCCAGTCAGAGCAAGAACAAAATGCGGCCTTTTGTCGTATGCAGCGACATAAAGGCATCGAATCTGGAGGATATCTGGGAGACGAGCGTGGCTGATGTCCCGTATCCATCGACCACGGACCCCGATCTGCTTGCAAGGCAGGTGAAGGAGAGCCGCCAAGAGGGTGAGCTCACGGTGGTGTTTTCTACCTACCAATCAATACAAGTGGTGATAGATGCCCAGAAGAAGGGCATGGGGGAGTTCGACCTTTGCATCTGCGACGAGGCGCATAGAACCACGGGCGTTGCCGATAAGACCATATCCAAAGAGGAGCAGAGTGCGTTTACCAAGGTACATGACGCGAATATGCTCAAGGCGAAGAAGCGGCTCTACATGACCGCTACACCGCGCATCTATTCGACCAATGCTATCAAGAAGGCGCATGAGGAGAGCTATGAGGTCTCCTCGATGGATGATGTGACCAAGTATGGCCATGAATTCTATCACCTGTCGTTTGGGCGGGCAGTGGAGCTGGGACTTCTTTCGGATTACCGCGTTATTGTGCTTACCGTGTCCGAGCAGATGGCAAGCCAGGTCTATCAGCAGTCTATGTTCGATGAAGAGGGTGGTTTCGATGTTCCCGAGGTGGCCAAGATACTGGGCTGTTGGAACGGGCTTGCCACACGTGGAGCGAAAAAGCAGCTACGGGAGCTCTTCCGAGCCGATCTGGAAGATGGGCACAGTGTCGTCGACTACGAATACATCTATCCGATGCAGCGCGCAGTTGCCTTCACCTCAACCATTGCCGAATCAGAGCGTCTTGCAGAGAATTTCCAAGAGGTGGTTGACGCCTATATAGAGAAATCGAGAAGCACGGAGTTTTTGAGCATCGAAGCCAAGCACGTGGATGGCACGATGGACTCCACTACTCGCAAAGGTCGCCTACGATGGCTAGAGGAGAATCCGGGTGATGAAATATGTCGTGTCCTCACCAACGCGAAATGTTTATCTGAAGGTATTGATGTTCCAGATCTTGATGCTGTGCTTTTCATGAAGCCGCGTAACAGCCAGGTTGACATTATCCAAGCAGTTGGCCGTGTTATGCGAAAAGCGCCGAACAAGCAATACGGCTACATAATCCTTCCCGTAGTGGTGCCTGCGGGCATGAGCCCGGAGGCTGCACTCGACGATGACAAGGCGTTTGCCGTGGTATGGCAGATACTGCAGGCACTGAGAAGCCACGATGAGAGGCTAGATGCCCGTATCAACTCGCTGCAATTCCAGGGCGCAAGCGATGGCGACGACTTCATTCGGATAACGAAGATGGATGAAGGCGACGATGGGGAGCGTTTGCAAGAAGTTGCTCAAGAAAAGCTCGTGCTTGAGTGGAACGAGGAGGATTGGCAGAACGCCATGGAGGCGAAGCTGGTCAAGAAATGTGGCACTCGCGTTTACTGGGACGACTGGGCAGACGATGTGGCCGGCATCGCCAACCGCCACATTGCCCGAATCAACAACATCTTGGATATCGACATGCAGGCACAAGAGGGGTTCGAGAGATTCCTCACTGGCTTGCGGGATAGCTTGAACCCCGGCATCACGAAGCAGGAAGCCGTGGAGATGCTGGCGCAACACTTGATTACGCTTCCTATCTTCGATGCGCTTTTCGGAGGCGAGTTCGCAAAGAGCAACCCCGTGAGCATCGCCATGGAGGAGATGTTAGGCGTGTTGCGCGAACACAGCATCGAGAATCGTGAAGATGATGATACGTTGAAGAGCCTCTATGACAGCGTGCGCACGCGTGTGGCCGTGGTACAAAGCGATACGGGGCGACAATCCATCGTGAAAGATCTCTACGAGGGGTTCTTCAGCAAAGCGTTCAAGGGCACGGCAAAGAAGATGGGTATCGTCTACACACCCAACGAAGTGGTGGAATATATCCTGCGTGCGACAGACCGCATGCTGCGCCAGGAGTTCGGGGCGGGGCTTGGTGCCAAGGGTGTGCACATTCTTGACCCCTTCGCGGGAACGGGCACATTCATGGCGGAACTCATATCCGGTGACCTCATCAGTAATGAGGAATTGCCGTGGAAGTACGCGCACGAGCTGCACTCGAACGAGATACTGCTGCTT
>CAYPKC010000188.1:0-215 GCA_964411215.1 uncultured Eggerthellaceae bacterium
AAAGGAGCACGTCTGATAGATCCGCAAATCGGTCTTGATGAAGTAGCGGATGTTCTTGTCCGCGATGGAAAAGTGGTAGAAGTCGGCTCGAATCTGTCGATGGAAAAAGGCGTCGAGCGCGATCTTTCTGGAAAGATTCTCGTTCCGGGACTCGTTGATATACATGTGCACCTGCGCGATCCCGGCTTTGAGCAAAAAGAAGATATTGCCAGCGG
>CAYPKC010000188.1:225-2871 GCA_964411215.1 uncultured Eggerthellaceae bacterium
GGAACCCGCGCTGCAGCGCATGGTGGATTTACCGCTGTGTGCGCTATGCCGAATACCGATCCGGTCATTGATAGCGCCGTAGGCGTTGAATATATCAAGGGCGAAAGTGAAGCCGTCGGAAAATGCCGTGTCATTGTGAGCGGTGCGTGCACCAAAGGCCAAAAAGGCGAGATCCTCTCTGACATGGGCGATATGAAAGCACATGGCGCACACGCTTTTACCGATGATGGACGCGGCATACAAGACAGCGGCATGATGCGCCGTGTTATGGAGTATGCCAAGCAGTTCGATGTGCCCGTTATGCCTCATTGCCAAGATGACGCGCTCGTGGGATACGGCCAGGTCAATGAAGGCGTTGCTTCAACGAGACTCGGCTTGCTCGGCTGGCCTGCCGAAGGTGAAGAAATCGAGATCGCCCGTGATATTTCACTGTGCCGTCTAACCGGATGCCCGCTTCATATCCAGCACATTACAACGAAACGCGGCTTGGACATGGTGAGAGCTGCAAAGGCAGAAGGTCTTCCGGTGACCTGCGAAGTCACACCCCATCACCTGTTCTTAACCGAAGATGATATTGATGACACTTATCCCACCTCTCTCAAAGTGAATCCGCCGCTTCGCACCTCCGATGATGCCGTTGCTTTGGTAGAAGGGCTGACCGACGGCACGATTGATGCCATTGTCACTGATCATGCTCCCCATACTGATTGGGAGAAAGACCGCGAGTTCGAGCTTGCGCCCTTTGGCATGATCGGCCTTGAAACATCCTTAGGACTGGTTCTTACCAATCTCGTTCACAAAGGCATTATCGACTACGCTCGCATGGTTGAGCTTATGGCCGTCAACCCCAGAAAGATTCTTCGCCTTGAACCCGTGACGATCCAGGCTGGCTCTGTTGCTGACTTTACGGTGATCGACCCGGATGAAACATGGACGGTTGAGCGCAAAGACTTCTATTCCAAGGCAGGCAACTCTGGTTTTCTCGGCTGGGATCTTATCGGGCGAGCCACTGATGTGTATGTAGGCGGCTATGCCACGATGGAAGATGGCGCGGTTGTCGAATAGGGGATATGTCGCCGTCTGATGCGTTGTCAGAAAGAAGAGTGAGGCAAAAGTTTGAGCAAGACAAGCGAGAATATACGTAAGAGAACTTCGAAAGGATCAAGCACGGACGCCTATGTGGTGCTTGAAGACGGAACGTGGTTCAAAGGAAGATCGTGCGGTGCAGAAGGGGAGGTCTTTGGCGAGGTTTGTTTTAACACCTCCATGGAAGGCTACCTTGAAGTTATCACTGATCCCTCTTATGCAAACCAAATCGTCACGATGACCTATCCGCAGATCGGCAATTATGGCGTTAATCTGGGTGACGTTCAAAGGGAAACTAGTGCGCTTTCCGGCCTCATTGTCCGCGATATGTGCACCACGCCATCAAGTTGGAGAAGCACGTTGTCTCTTCCCGAGTTCTTGCAAAAAAACGGCATTGTAGCTCTGGAGGGCATCGATACGCGAGCCTTGGTACGCCATTTAAGGGATAACGGCTCTATGCAAGGAGTGCTTTCAACGAAAGATAGCGACATAGAAAGCCTTGTGGCAAAAGTCCACGCTTCGGAGCATTTGGTTGGTACGAATTCAGTACAAGGTGTTTCTTGTGCAGAGCGGCACGACTATCACTCTCATGCGCACGACAAAGCATTTGCGCTTGCCGAAAGTGAAAATGGGCCTGCACGGTATAGCGTTGTTGCCTATGACTGCGGTGCGAAAGATGCGATATTGGAAAATCTCGCCCGCATTGGTGCCTCCATTACCGTTGTGCCGTGGAATACTCCCGCCGAAGAGGTACTTGCGCTCTCACCTGATGGCGTCTTTTTGTCAAATGGCCCGGGTGATCCCGATGCGGTGAGTGAGACCTATCACGAGGTCGAGAAATTGGTGGGCAATGTGCCGTTGTTTGGTATTTGCCTTGGGCATCAGATGCTTTCAAAATCAGCAGGAGCTGCTATTGAGAAGCTAACCTTTGGGCACCGTGGTGCCAACCATCCCGTCATGAATCTCATTACGGGTCGCGTTGAGATTACCGCGCAAAACCATGGCTTCAATTTGCTCTTCGATACATTAGGCGAGCTTATCCCGGAGCTTTCAGACGGCGTGACTGACCATGCAGATGATCTGAGGTTTTGGGTTGAGCGCGCTTGTGCACCCGTGGTGAAAAATGAGAAATACGGGCGCATACAGCTCACGCATGTGAATCTCAATGATGGTACGGCAGAAGGGATTGCCTTTTTAGATGTACCGGCGTTTTCTGTCCAGTATCATCCTGAGGCAAACCCTGGTCCCACCGATTCGCATTATCTCTTTCAAGCATTCGCGAACTTGATGGATACCAAGGAAGACTACCTTGATATCGACATTGCAAAAGACCGCCTTCAAGGCTGGAAGTTTTAGGAGTTCAACTTGCCGAAGCGCAACGATATACATTCAATTCTCGTTATTGGATCGGGTCCGATCGTCATTGGACAAGCCTGTGAATTCGATTATTCCGGTGCCCAAGCTTGTAAAGTTTTGAACGAAGACGGCTATCGCGTCGTGCTCGTTAATTCGAATCCGGCAACCATCATGACCGATCCGAAACTTGCCGACAAAACCTTT
>CAYPKC010000189.1:0-2860 GCA_964411215.1 uncultured Eggerthellaceae bacterium
GTGCGCACCGGCATCTGCTTGAGCAGTTCGCTGAAGCGCCACGTGCCGTTTTGCTCGGCACGCAGATGATCGCGAAAGGTCTCGATTTTGATGACGTAAGCCTGGTCGGGGTTATCAATGCCGACACGCAACTGCATCTTCCCGATTTTAGATCCGAGGAGCGGACGTTCGATTTGATAGAGCAGGTGGCAGGGCGTGCCGGGCGTGCAGAGATTGCGGGCAAGGTGATCGTGCAAACGTATGAAGCGGATAACGTCGCTATTCAAGCGGCTGCGCAGTATGATCGCGATATGTTTTTGCGCTCCGAGCTTCCTAAGCGCCGCATTTTGAAATATCCGCCATATGTCCGTATGGCGAACGTGATTGTGTGGGGCAAATCCGCGCCAGAGGTTAAGGAGCAGGCGCAGGTTTTTCAGAAGAAACTAGCCGCAACGCTTGCTTCTCTTCAGTTGCCAGGATGGGAAGTGCTGCCCGCGAGTCCCTGTGTCTTTGAGCGCATCCGCAATGATTACCGATGGCATATCCTGGTGAAATGTCCTCTTGGCAAGGATATTTCCGCATTTCTTTACGATGTGTATAAAGACCATAAACCTTCAAAGACGGTTAACGTGGCCATTGACGTTGATCCGCTTGATCTTTTGTAAGGATAAGCGGCATTGCCTTAGCGGGGCAGTTCAGCTCGATGCGCTGCTTTGTGGTGAGTGCACGCTCGCAAAAATAAATAGCAGATTACCCGATAAAACGTATTGTCATATGCACGATCATACTGTATTCTACAAGTTCGCATGTTTGCGCCCATAATGGCGAAGCTATGCCAAAAATCATATACATGGTTGGAAGGATTCCGCGTGGCTAGAGCTACAAAGACTACATCGAACACCACATCAGAAACAACCGACAGCAAGACCGAGAAGACAACAAAGAAAACCGCCACTACAACCAAAGCAGTAAAAGCATCTTCTCCAAAAAAGAGTGAAAAGAAAAGCGAAGGAACTTCCGCAGAACCCAAAGCAGCAAAGAAATCTACGGCAAAAGTAAAGACGGCTTCAAAAGCAACGAGTAAGACCGAAGGCACACAGAGCGCCAAGAAGACCGCCGAGAAGAAAACGTCGGCCAAAAAGACTGAGTCAGCATCTACCACAAAGGCAGCGGCAACGGCCAAAAAAGCTGCTGCAGGGGCAAAAGCCGCTGAGGCAAAAACGACAAAGAAGGCTACGACCAAAGCTGCACAGGCTCAAGCAGATGCGCAAGGCCAAACGAAGTCAGAGGCTCGTTCAAAAGCAGCTTCAAAAAAGACTCCAGCCAAGAAAGCCACGTCTAAAAAGGCTTCTGCAGCTAAAAATGAACAATTAGCAGCCGAGATTGCCGAAGAGCTTTTAAGCGATGAGGCGACAGAGGCGAAGGCAGGCACTAAGGCTGCAGCACCCAAAGCTAAGGCAAAAGGATCGAGCCGCTCATCTAAAAAGACTCAAGAAGCCAGCGATGAGGTAGAAGAAATCGAGATCGTTGAAGTTGCGCAAACAACAGAGGATATTGCTGAAGAGGACGACGCGATAGAAGACATTGAATCGGCGGATATCGATATGCCGACTGACGGCAGTGCTGATGCCGCCTCGGATGATTCAGCTGAAGATATTTCTGATGACCCCGAATCGATTCTCGAAGATATTCCTGAAGACGAGCTCAAGGCTTCTTCAGACGTGCAACTCCCCAAAATCACGAATGCGCGCGGCAAGTCAAAAACGCGTCGCCGCTCAACCGACAACAGCGTGACTATGCTGACGGGCGATCCGGTTCGCATGTACCTGAAGGAAATCGGCAAGGTGCCGCTGTTGACCGCCGCCGAAGAAATCGATCTTGCTATGAAGATCGAAGCGGGCGTTAAGGCGACTGAAGAGCTTGATCTCGCCTATGAGGAGGGCGTTGAGCTGAATCGCCGCGACAAGCGACGCCTCTCGCGCGTTGAGCAAGTTGGGCTTGATGCAAAACAGGCGCTCATTGAGGCAAACCTTCGCCTCGTTGTATCTATCGCAAAGCGCTATGTGGGCCGTGGCATGCTTTTCTTGGATCTCATTCAAGAGGGCAATTTGGGATTGATCCGCGCGGTTGAGAAATTCGATTACACCAAAGGCTTTAAATTCTCGACGTATGCAACGTGGTGGATTCGACAGGCTATTACGCGCGCGATTGCTGATCAGGCCCGCACGATCAGAATCCCCGTTCATATGGTTGAAACGATCAATAAGCTTGTGAGAATTCAGCGCCAACTCTTGCAAAAGCTCGGTCGCGAACCTACCCCGGAAGAAATCGGCGCAGAAATGGATCTTCCCGCTGAACGCGTTCGCGAGATTCAGAAGATCTCGCAAGAGCCGGTCTCTTTGGAAACGCCTATCGGTGAAGAAGAAGATTCTCAGCTGGGCGACTTTATTGAAGATGAGGCGGCAGTTGTGCCACCCGATGCAGCAAGTTTCTCTATGCTGCAAGAACAGCTGAGCAAAGTGCTTGACGGTTTGGCAGAGCGTGAGCGTAAGGTCATTAGCCTGCGTTTCGGTCTTGAAGATGGACATCCCCGTACGCTTGAAGAGGTTGGCCGTGAATTTGGCGTAACGCGTGAGAGAATTCGCCAGATCGAAAGCAAGACGCTTGCGAAACTTCGCCATCCTTCGCGTTCTTCAAAGTTGAAGGATTATCTGGAAGAGTAATTGCGAAGGTGTTTATGCGTAAATGAAGAAGCGACCAGATTCTTCTTGCGCAGGCGAAGCATTTAGCTATAATACATAAGGCGTTGCGCGGTTTTCTGTGCGACAACATATTCCTCGGTAGCTCAACGGCAGAGCATCCGGCTGTTAACCGGAGGGTT
>CAYPKC010000190.1:0-2828 GCA_964411215.1 uncultured Eggerthellaceae bacterium
AAGTTCTTGACAATGAGACCGGCCGCATGGAGATCATGTATTCCGAAAAGCTTGCTGAGCTTGGCATGGCGACGACGAAGGTGCTTGAGCCTAACAAGATTGGCAAATCGAGCGAGTATCCGTACCAGCTTTTCACTGGTCGCCAACGCTTCTTCATGCAATCGAGCTTTACGGATGATCCGATTACGGTGAAACTGTCCGGCGAGACACCCGCGACCAGGCTCAATCCGACGCAGGCGCAACGTCTCGGTCTTGCTGAAGGCGATATGGTTGAAGTCTTCAACGAGCGCGGGCATGTTATTACGCGCCTAGTGCTTGACGAGAGTGTGCCGGATGGCACTGTGCATGTGTGGTTTGGATGGCGTCGCCGTCAGTTCGAAGAAGGCACGTACGCCGAGATTACGCATCAGTGCGCTGGCAAGGACTCGCAAGGTCCGCTCGAAGATAAGTGGTTTGCCGACTGGATTGCTGCGGGGCACCATCCGAATCCCTATGTCGAGGCGATGAGTTCACTGACCGGCTCGACTGACTGCTATTGGGATTCGTGGTGTGATATTCGCAAGTTTGAAGGCGATATTACGCCCAATCCGCAAGAATCCATCGTAAAGGAGGCTTAAGGCCATGGCTTACAAGATGTTGGTCGATATCGACCGTTGCATTGGCTGCTGGACATGCGCGATGGGATGCAAGGTTGGCAACCATTTGGAAGATGATGAGTATCGGGTTGAGATTAAGACGCATGGGTCGGGGGCTGGTATTGATCGCCCCGAAGGCGTCTATCCCGATTTGCATATGTGGTGGCAGCCTATCTATCTACCGAACTGCACGTTTTGCCCTGAGCGCATAAAGGAGGACAAGCCGCAGTTTTGCGTGATGGATTGCCCGACGCAGGCGCTTGCGTTTGGTGATGCGGATGATCCTGAGTCCGACTACTCGCAGGCGAAGACTCGCGTGGAGTCGCATGGCGCTCGCATCTTTGCGCTCGACGATGCCGGTTCAGCCACGCGCGCTGGCATCGAATACGCCCAAAAGTAACTTTCAAAACGGGACAACGGGGACGTAGCCTATTGTCCCACTTTCATGCTGCCGGCTTTATTGCCCCCGCTAGACAGCAAGACGGGACAATAGGCTACGTCCCCGTTGTCCCGTTTTTGTTGCACTTGTCCGCAGGGCAACAAAGCGATGATGTCATCGTTATCGAACGGCATTGAGCTTCGCACACTCGCCGCGCTGATCTATGGTTAAAGGTGATTTTGTCTGTGTTGCCTTTGCAAAGGATGTCGTGCGGCTATATGGGAACTGCGCAAAAAGAGATATCGAAAGCTCCTTCCGCCACTTCGTCGAAAAGAACCGAGTGGCGCCTGATTGCCTTTTTGTTCGGATGCAACCTCCTCGCTTCCTTCATTCAATCCATCATGAATATTGCGCTTGATCAGGTTTCATCAGAATTTCATGTACGCCTTTCCGAAGCTAACCTTGTCATCATCATATTTGCTATCGTTGCAGGTACGGTTATCACAACGGCAGCTTCCGTAATGAAGCGTTTCGGATTACGTAAAGTGATGATCTTTGGACTTATTACTGGATTGGTGGGATCGGTTCTCGGTGCTATTGCTTGGTGTTTTCCTGTAATGGTTGTTGCGCGTATTATTCAAGCTTTAACGACGGGACTGTATTTCCCTGTGGTGAACGAAGCTCTTTTGGTTTTGTCCCCTAAAGGTCGCGCAGGGATTTTGCTGTCAATCAATAGTGGAGTTATTGGCATTGGCTTAGCATTTGCGCCGCCAGCTGCTGGTCTTTTGATAACTTATGTGGGACTGCGCATGCTCTTTCTGTTGCCCGCTGTTCTTGCTGCGGTGCTTCTGATTGTGGGCATTTTTGTTGTGCATGACATCATGCCGCGACAAAATCGCCCTATTGACGGTATAAGCATTGTTTTAAGCTTACTTGGACTCGGTGCATTCATGATTGGCTTGAACGAAATCAGTCATTATGGTTTAGCTATGTTAGGACTGATGGGTGCAGGCGTTGTTGTTATAGCGGTTTTTATTTGGCGCCAAACAAGAATAACTTATCCACTCCTTGATATGCGCCCCTTCAAAACACCTGCATTTGCTGTTGGTGAAATGCTGGCTTTTCTTGGTTATATGGGAAGCATGTACCTAAGCTTGCTTATTCCTCTTTATTTGGAAGGCGTTGCTGGCTACAGTGCGTTTTATACAGGATGTATTTTGTCTCTCCCTATTCTGTGTTATGCCGCTACTTGCTTTATCAGCGGAAAAGAATTGGGGAAGCACGGGGTGTGGCCGTTGGTTCCTCTCGGTTTTGCCATCGTGTTGGTGGGATTCATTGTAATGGCGGCAACGCAGTCGATCGAGAATGTTGTTGTGATAGCGATATGTACCGCACTGGTATATGGCGGTATTGGTGTGTTCTATCCTTCTGTAAAAAGCGTTGATCTAGAAGTGCTTCCTCAGGAACTTTCTTCAAACGGTTCGTCCATCCACTCAACGTTGGTTCAAATTGCCGGCTGTATTTCCTCGGCGCTCTATGTTGGCATGATGTCAGGGGATGTCGAAGCGCAGCTTGCAGTTGGCGCTTCTAAGGCGCATGCGTATTCAGTAGGGTTTGCCCGTACGCTTCCAATAGAGATTGGCTGCATTGTCGTAGCTCTGTGTCTCTCGCTAGTATTCGTGAAGCTAGTATCAGCGTTTGTCCGCAAACATCCCGAAGAAAAATAGCAACAAAGTGGGACAACGGGGACGTAGCCTATTGTCCCACTTTTGCCCAAGAATCGGGACAACGGGGACGTAGCTTAATGTCCCACT
>CAYPKC010000191.1:0-2815 GCA_964411215.1 uncultured Eggerthellaceae bacterium
ACATCATCGTCGACATGCTCTACATCCTCATTGATCCAAGGATAAGGAGTGTGTAGCCATGACTGATCGTAATGCAGAACACGTAACTATGACCACGCACGTCGACGATCCGAATCGCGACGAGATGCTGGCACAAGGTGCAGGCGGATCTGGTCCCATTCCTGATCCCCCCTCACATGGGCTGACCGAGCCGATCTTGCGTGAAAAGACCACCAAGAAGCTCGAAAAGAAAGTCCGCTTCCGCCGTTGGAGAAATATGAGCATCGGTGCTCGTATTTCCCTCATCATCCTGCTTTTAGTAGCATTGATTGCCGTTTTCGCCAATGTTATCGCGCCGTATGACCCGTATGAGATCTTTACTGCGCGTATGGCCCCTGATGGAGCTCATTGGTTCGGCACCGACGATAAAGGCAGAGACGTTTTATCCCGTCTTATGTATGGTGGCAGGTATTCGCTGGTCATAGGCTTAGGCGCTACCGTATTTGCCCTCATTATCGGCTCCATTATCGGATCTATTGCAGCAGTGGTGCGCGGATGGCTTTCGAATCTCATCATGCGTATCCTCGACATTATCATGTCGTTCCCGGGCATTGCTTTAGCGGCAACGTTCGTTATCGTTTTTGGCAACTCCCTTCCTTCCCTCATTTTTGCAATCGGCTTTTTGTATATTCCGCAAATTGCAAGAATCGTGCGCGCCAATGTCATGAGTGAATACAACCAAGATTATGTGCGCGCTGTTATTGTCTCCGGTGCGCGTGCCCATTGGATTTTGGTTAAGCACGTCATTAGAAACTGCATCGCACCGGTGCTTGTGTTCACCATCGTGCTGGTTGCTGACGCTATCGTCTTTGAGGCGTCCTTGTCATTCATCTCAGCAGGCATTCCTGAACCAACGCCGACATGGGGCAACATTTTGGCGGACGCTCGCGATGGCGTTTTGGCTGGCCGCTGGTGGCAAGCATTGTTCCCCGGCCTTGCTATCATGATCACGGTTTTGTGCCTCAACATCTTCTCTGAGGGCATTACCGACGCCATGGCAGCACCGGCAAAAGCTCCGGTTGCTGCAGGCGACGACAAGCTCGCATCTGGCCGTGAGGCTGACCGTCTCGTTGCTGACCCGAAGCTCGCTTACGCTGCACAGGCTGAAATGCTTGAAAAGAGATTGGCTGCGTTGCGCGAAATGGAAAGCAAGCGGCATGATAGATTCTCTGCAGAAAGCTCCGAAGAGCCTATTCTTGAAGTTAAGAATCTGTGCATTCAATTCCCGCGCCATGGTGATGTCAACGTTGTCGATCACGTGAGCTTCAGCGTTCGCCCCCATCAAACTATGGGCCTCGTTGGAGAGTCGGGATGCGGCAAATCCATCACATCTCTTGCGATCATGGGTCTGCTGGATAAAAAGGCGAAGATTTCCGGCGAGATCTTATTCGAAGGCAAGAATCTGTTAGATCTCAATGAGCGCCAAATGAATCAGCTGCGTGGTAAAGAAATCGCCATGATCTACCAAGACGCCCTGTCTTCTTTGAACCCCAGTATGCTTATCAAGGCGCAAATGAAGCAGCTGACCAAGCGTGGTGGCACCAGAAGTGCCGAGGACCTGCTTGAGCTCGTTGGTCTTGATCCGAAACGTACGCTTGATTCTTACCCGCACGAGCTCTCCGGCGGACAGCGCCAGCGCGTCTTGATCGCTATGGCTCTCACCCGTGATCCTAAGATCATCATTGCTGACGAACCTACCACCGCTCTTGACGTAACCGTGCAAAAGCAGGTTGTTGACCTTCTGAACAAGCTCCAGAAGGAGCTCGGATTCGCCATGGTGTTCGTAAGCCACGACCTTGCTCTGGTGGCAGAAGTCGCCAACTACATCACCGTTATGTATGCAGGTCAAGTGGTTGAGCAAGGTCCTGTGGTCGATATCCTTACCAATCCTATCCACGAATACACGCGCGGTCTTCTTGGTTCGGTTCTTTCCATCGAAGCCGGCGGAGACAGGCTGCATCAAGTGCCTGGCTCTGTACCTTCACCGAAAGACTTCCCCAAAGGCGACCGCTTCAATCCAAGATCCTCTCATGCAGACAAGGTCTCTGATGTTCGACCCATCCTTAAGAGGGCGGGCGACTCAGACCATTACTATGCAGAGCTTCCTGCTGATGCTCTTGAGAGCCTGGGTATTGAACCTTATGCGCCCGGCGGCCCCATCGAGTGGACGGACAAGTTATCATGACAAGCAAAGAGAACAACATAGCATTCGAAGCCGACGAGCTGCGAAGCCAAGATACGCAAACTGCAAGCGATATCGAGCTTGAGGAAACGCTCATCGCTCGACAGGACGATTCTGATACGCTCAACATCACCGATGAGACAGTGATTGAACGTGAAGAGGAGCAAGTGGCTGCATCAGAAGCCGAAGAAGCCTCAAAGCATGAAGGCGAGACGCCTATCATCTTCCTCGATGATATCAAGGTGACGTTTAAAACGCGTACCGGCTCTATTTTGAAGCCAAACCTTGTTCATGCAGTCCGTGGTCTCACGCTGAAACTCTGGCCTGGCGAGACCATCGGTATCGTTGGCGAATCCGGCTGCGGTAAGTCAACTACGGCAAACGTGATGTGCGGTCTGCAGTCCCCCACCTCCGGTAAGGTCTTTTTCAAGGGAAAAGACGTTACCCATAGAACAGCTGCCGACAGACGCGTTATCGGCCGCGTGATCTCTGTTGTCTTCCAAGACCCTGCAACCGCGCTCAATGCCCGTATGACAGTAGCCGATCAGTTGCGCGACCCTATGATTGTCCATAACATTGGAACGCCGGAAGAGC
>CAYPKC010000192.1:0-2804 GCA_964411215.1 uncultured Eggerthellaceae bacterium
TGTCTTCTTTATGATTATCACTAAGATGAACTTCGGTCCTATGGCTAAGGCTGAAGACGAAGCCCATATCCAGGCACGCGAGCAGCTCACCCGCATTCCTGCGGCAGGAACTTCCCTTGAGAAGGCTGCAGCAGCGCGTGTGAAGGATATGACAAAGATCGATGATGAGAAGCCGGACATCAACATCATCGTAGCCGAAAGCGCTGATGTTAAAACTCTTACTGACGAAGAGCTTCAGGAATATAAGGGGCTGAAGATCAGCGATAAGGGCCGCGTATCTGACCTCGTGATCCCCATTCTCAGTCTCATTATCTTCAGCATTTTGGGCATGATGTATACCGGCGGTTTCTTCAAGGGCGTCGATTTCTCGACCGCTATTGGCGAAAACCCTGTTGGTGGCCTTTGCATTGGTTCGTTTGTGGCCATCATTATTGCAGCAATCATGTTCCTGCCTCGCAAGCTTATGAATATCGGAGGCTTTGTCGAAGGATTAAGCGAAGGCGTGCGTTCCATGGTTGGCGCCATCATGATTTTGGTGCTTGCATGGAGCTTGGGAGGAACGTGCCGCTATCTGCTTGGTACCGGTGACTTTGTGGCCGAAGTCCTGAATAGCCTGGGCGTTGGTCTTGATCTGCTGCCAGCGGTTATGTTCTTAGTGACTTCATTTGTCGGCTTTGCGATGGGAACGTCGTGGGGGTCGATCGCTCTGATCATGCCGATCGTTGTTGGCGTGTTCTCATCTGACGACCCGCTCTTCTTAGTGGCAGTAGGCGCAACGCTTGCAGGCTCTGTCTACGGCGATCACATCTCTCCCATTTCCGACACCACGATTTTGTCGTCGGCAGGCGCGAAGTGTAACCATCTGCGCCACGTTGCAACGCAGATTCCTTACGCAACGTTAGTCATGGGTTGTTCGTTCGTGGGATACGTGATTTCGGGATTTACGAAATCACCGTGGATAGCTCTCATTGTAGGCCTTATCCTGCTCGCTGCGATTTCTATCGTGTTAGGCATGCGACATAAGAACAAGCTCAAGAATGAGAATCCGCCTGCTGAGGCAGTTGTAGAAAAAGCTGCTTAAAGGCTTAATAAGGAAAAGATGGCGGAGGAAGTAGGATTCGAACCCACGGTACCTCTCGGCACAACAGTTTTCAAGACTGCCGCCTTCAACCACTCGGCCATTCCTCCGCAAGAAGCTGAAATGCTGCAATGGAAATATCGCAACTGAAATATCAGCCGAAATAGAATATCACAACAAGCTCGCTGTGCGCTATATGCTGTGTCCTCAATGCGTAATACGTTTTGTGGGCTGCGCACATTGTGCGTATAATGCGCGTAAGGTATTGCCAAAGATCAATCTTTGCGAAAAAAGACAAGCCGCTTGCACCTTGCCGCCCATAAAACGAGCTTCTATTTTCGGGGACGTCTTTCGTTAATAAAGTTCAAAAACTTGGTAACTAGATCAAGCATATCCGGCTTGTTTTCAATGACATTCGCTTTTGAAGTAGTCTCTTTTGAATAATGCGGATGATGCTTTTTAAAGCGGTAGCGGCATATGAGCGTTATGAGCAACCCGATGACACTGATGACCAGGCAACTTACTGCAAGCTCAGTGACCGGCATATTGCCGTCGACGATCGCATAGAGAGTAACAAGCGCGAGAAAAATGGAAAGCGCCGAGCACACCACCAGAAAAACTTTGATGAGAACCTCTTTAGCGCGCAGGGGAGAGCGACGCCAAGACACGAAGAGATAGATTCCCACTGCAAGGAGAATGAGCAAAATCAGAAGAGGCAAGCTCCTCGATAGCATGGCAACTAGTCTGATCATTCGCTACGCTCTTTTATCCTGTCTGTCCGGTCTACCCTTAATGTAAGGGCAATCTACTGGAATAGCCCACTGCGCTGTCACGCATGTTACAAGCGCTGCGCTTTCAACGCCGAAAGCGAAGTTGCGCGTGCCCACCAGCCCTCTTTTTGGGCTTCGGCCACAATGCGCCGCGCTTCTTCAGCAGAATGCACAATGGCGAAAGTTGATGAACCGCTTCCGCAAAGCAATACCGCCTTCTTCTTTTCCATGCGTGCAAACTGACTGAGTTCATCGGTAGATCTGTCATCAAGTTCGCCATCCTGCACATCGCTTGACATAACAGTAAGCGCATCAGGCGCCTTGTACGAATATATCGGTTTGTACGAACCTTGGCCGTCTAATTCAGATTCTGTTAAGAACTCAGCAACTTCCGGCCTACTCTCAAGCCATGCACGAATGGCACTCAATTCGGGAAGAATACTTTCAGCTGCAGAAGATAAGTTGTTAAAGAGGGGAACCTCTTCTGCACAGGAAGCATACTGCGTTTGCAGCTCCAATTCAACAGGAATCGGCACTGGGGCACGGTCGAATGCCTGGTATGCTTCAGCGGTTGGGACGCCAGCATCTGGCTTGACTAAAACGATCGGAAGCCGCATTGGTTCCATCTTATGCTTAAGATGTTCTCCAATGCCCGTATAGAGCGCGCATCCTCCCTCAAGGAAAAACGCAACGTCGGCTCCAAGCGCCTTTGCCACGGATAAAACGCGTTCATCCTGCGGACCAATGTCCCAAAAATGAGCGGCTCCCACAAGCGCTGCGGCTGCATCAGCAGACCCTCCGCCAAGTCCCGCTTGGTGCGGAATATGTTTCTCGAGATGGACCAACATACTCTCTTTTTCTGTGCGATTGAGAGTTTGGGCTAGGGCATCAATCGCCTTGAACACCAAATTGTCTTCGGGCGCCACGTCTAATGCGCGCTGTTGAAAGTGCAGGTT
>CAYPKC010000193.1:0-2803 GCA_964411215.1 uncultured Eggerthellaceae bacterium
ACCTATAACGGGGTGGATGTCACCTTTGACAAGAGCACCATAGGAGCGTGGGTCACAACAAGTGCAGAAGATCACGATGGCGTGTGGCATCTCGATCCCAAAATAGATACGGCATCGGCAAGCGAGAGCATCTTATATGCCCTTGAAGAGAAGGGTATTGGATCCGATGTGGGATATTCCTTTGCCATTGATCAAGACAAGGTCTATGTTGACCCGTCAGAACAAATCACCATGCCCGAGAGTACGTCTGCTCTCGCAACACTCGACAACGCCCTGTTCGGTACCTATCGGGAACAGCACGCACCGCAAGAAGTGCATGTTGAAGAAACCATCAATATTCAGCCTGTCCAATATGACGGGCGACTGACCCTCCAAGAAGCTCTTCGCTATGGTGTGGTCAATAAATTTTCGACCTACACGACGAAATACACCAATACAAACTCTACCCAGAATAGAAAATTCAACATCCACCTTGCGGCAGACTTGATAAACAATTCACTCGTTAGGCCAAATGACATTTGGTCGTTTAACGATGTCGCAGGCGATGCCAACGAAGAGGCGGGTTTCAAGGATGCAGGCATTATCGATAGCGGCGAATACACCACCGGCATCGGAGGCGGTATTTGCCAAGTTGCCACCACTGTCTTTAATGCCGTGTTCGATGCCGGGCTTCCTATTAAAGAGCGGCACAACCATACGCTCTATTCGTCGAGCTATCCAGCAGGCCGTGATGCGGCTGTGTATTTCGGTCTGCTCGATTTGCGTTGGCTCAATTCCACTGAGAATCCTATTTTGCTGCAGACAAGCTACACCGATACGTCTATCACCGTCTCGCTCATTGGCCGAGATCCCGGCTTGGAAGTAAAGACGAAAACAGGTGATTGGATTGAAGGAAGTTCCTATCAAACCAAATTCGAAGTTGATCCTAATCTTGCGCCTGATGCCTCTTATGTGAAAACAGTAGGTACCGACGGAATGGAGATATCGGTTACACGCAATGTCTTCGACCAAGCAGGTAAAATGGTAGATTCGAACAACTTCTATTCGGTCTATATGCCGATCACGCGAGTAGTTGTGTATGGCGAAGGCTCCGATATGAACGCCCTTCGTGAAAAGTACAAAGAGGAAGACGCAGATAGTGACTAAGGCAGACTTGTCCCATTCTTTACAAAGGCATATTTCAAAGGCTGCGGCGTCTTGTGCTCTTTGCGTCTCATTAGTCTTTTCCCTCTTCTTTTGCGCACTGCCTGGCTCCTCTGCCTATGCAGAGATTGCGAAGAGCGACGTCATTGGCTATGCAACCTTAGAAGACAGAGGTCTTCCAGCTTCTTTAGCTCCCAATATCGATGCGAAATATGCGTATCTCACTGATTCGCTCGGTAACGTTTATTTCTCGCGAGAGCCAGATAAGCAAGTCCCTATCGCATCCGTTACCAAAATCATGACTGCTGTCGTCGCACTTGAGGCAGCTCCTCTCGATACCACTATCGTCGTCAGCACGAACGCCGGAGAAGTAGGGGAGTCCTCGTCTTCTCTCATTGCTGGCGATGAGCTCACACTGCAAAATGCCCTTATCGGGCTTATGGTCTCTTCCGGAAACGATGCTGCCATCGCCATCGCTGAATCCCTTGGCAAAACCATTCTGGACACAGCGCAATCCGAGGGAAGCGAACTTGTGCGCGAGGATGGTACAGCTATATCAAAAGGAGATAGCAGTGCATCGTATGACGCATTTATTGCTGCTATGAATCGCAAAGCACAAGAGCTGAATTGCACAAACACGCTCTTCACCAATCCGCATGGCCTTGATTTCGGAGCCTATGAGGGCAATCAGCACAGTACGGCAAAAGATGTTGCCACGATATCTGCCTATGCCATGAAAAGCGATATCTTCAGAGATATCGTCAAAATGGAACACGCGAGCTTTCCGGTAAAACGCGGCAGTGCTACCACCACTATCAAAGTTGAAAGCACTGACACGATGCTTGGAAACTACGAAGGCGCCTGTGGCATAAAGACAGGTTTTACTGACCGTGCCGGTGACTGTTTTGTTGGCGCTTGCGAACGCGGTGGAACCTACCTGTATGCCGTTATTTTAAACGCGCCTTCTCACGAACAGCGATTCAAGGACACTGCAACATTATTTGATTGGGTCTACGCCAATCAAAAGAGCGTGAAGCTTGCAAACTCAGATATCGCATACGATATGATGGAGGATGGACAATACAAAAGCGTTCCCATTGTTGCCTATGTCCCTCTCGCTGATTGGATTGACAAAACGGTGCCTGCAACCTTTGCTGATCCCAATGCAGAGGTATCGATATCGGCTATCTTCGGGAATGTGAGCCAAGACATACATATTGAAGAGGTAAGTGGTTCGGTAGAGGCTGGACAAGTGATCGGTTCCGCTGATTTTTATCAGAACAACGTGAAAATAGCTTCTCAGGATATTGTCGCCTGCGAGAGTATCGCTGCGCCCGATATTCTGCAATCAATGAGCATTGCATGGGATCGCCTGATGAATAATTTCTCAGGCAAGCCAAATGTGGCAACACCGTCAATTCTGAACACCATGCCGATCATTCTGCCGAAAGCATAACGTACGTATAAGCATTCGCCGTAAGCCAGTGAAAGGACTGATATGAAAGCAAAATGTCCCGTTTGCCAGTCTGATATACAACCAACTGATACAACCTGTCCCAGTTGTAATTTCAAACTGTCTGGAGCAACGCAACGCTACACGCCAATCAATTTGGGTGCGCCTTCTGAACGTACAATGGATCGCCCTATCAAGGCAGCGTTA
>CAYPKC010000194.1:0-2753 GCA_964411215.1 uncultured Eggerthellaceae bacterium
CCTCCGCTATAAACCAACACGATGGTCTTATCGTTTACCGCGGCAACCTCGCTCACAAGGACGTTCATACCATCGGGCAAGGACAGGCTTGCACGATCAAACCCTTCTGACTCATACGAATCAGGAAGTCCCACAAGGACAAGAGCTACATCAGCGTTTCGTGCTGTAAGCTTCGCTTCCTTGAGAAGCTCAGGTGAGGTCTCCCCCGTTTTTGCGTCATAGCCTTGAGCATACGTAACGTTGAAGGGACTTTCTTCAAAAGCTTCTAAAAGGTTATCAAGCGCAATGGGATTGATCTTTGAAGATCCGGATCCTTGGTAGCGAGGATGAATAGCAAATTCTCCGATAAGCGCTACCGTCTGAGAAGGCTTAAGCGGCAACACATCATCATTTTTGAGAAGCACCGTGCCTGCTTCTGCCACAAGCTGCGCGATGGCAAGATGTTCTGCCTCGTCGCATTCAAACGGTATATGCTCGGCCTCCTTCGCCACACTCACAAGCGAGAGCACCTGATACGCGGCACGGTCTATCGCTTCTTGAAGCGCGGGGTCAAGTCCCTGCGCTTTTTTGAGCGAGCGCAGATGTTCTGGACGCGGACCTGGCATCACCAGGTCAAGGCCGGCTATGACAGAAGGTGCGCTCTGGCTCAATGCTCCCCAATCGGTAATCACGGCACCGTCAAATCCCCATTGGTCTCTAAGCTCTCCTAAAAGCTCATCATGCTCTGAGCAATACATTCCATTCAACCTGTTATACGCCGTCATAAGGGCACGGGGAGATGCTTCGCGCACAATCGTTTCGAATGCCCTCAGGTATATTTCATGCAAGGTGCGCTCATCAATAAGAGAATCTGACGTCATGCGACGCGTTTCTTGATTGTTGCCCGCGAAATGCTTGGGGCAAGCTATAACGCCTGTCGATTGCACGCCCTTGATATAGGCAGCAGCCATCTTTCCTGTCAGGTACGGATCTTCGCTCAGGTATTCGAAATTGCGTCCTCCGAGCGGATGCCGTTTGATATTAAGGCCAGGCCCGAGCAGCACTGCAATATCTTCGCGGCGGCACTCTTCCCCAATGGCTCTTCCCATAAGCCACATGAGGTGCTCGTCAAACGTGCAGGCGCTTGCTGCCGCACACGGAAAACACGTTGCAGGAATACTGTAGGAAATTCCCATGTGGTCAAATGAGCCAACTTGCTTTCTGACACCCGATGGCCCGTCAGTCATGGTGATAGAGGGCACAAGATCTTTTATGGCGGCCGTTGCCCAAAAGCTCGAACCTGCTGTCAGGGCAATCTTATCTTCTTGCGTCAGCTGAGAGCGTACCCTATCTATCCAGGCATCATCTGTATCCAAGGCTATCCCATTCCGATCGAATCATGGGAGATACGTTCGTTTTCGCGCGATGCGTCGTATGCTTCAAGCTTTTGCAATTCGTCTTCGGCTTTTTGAAGTTCTTCTCTGAGCATATCTGCAGAAACGTCAGCGATTTCGCTGGTTTCTTCGTACTGCATGCCACGCTTTTTCGCTACCTGAGCCTGTGCCAAAAGAAGCAGGAATCCGACCACGCCGGCTACGAGCGATGCCAACAAAATGGAGAGCTTTGCTTCTGTGATAAGGAGAGGCTCTGTATAGGCAAGATTGGCAACAAAGATAGCCATAGTAAAGCCAACGCCGCCTAAAATGGCAGCCCCTAACATGTGCATCCAGTTCACGTTTTCTGGAAGCGTTGCGATTTTCAGTTTCACCGTAAGTAAGCTAAAGAGCATGATGCCGATCGGTTTTCCGCAGACAAGGCCAAAGAAGACACCAAGCACTACGGGAGACGACACCATCGTTTGCATATCGATGCCCGCAACAGAGACATCGGCATTCGTGAGAGCAAAAAGCGGAAGGATGAGGAAATATACCCACGGATATATGGCATGCTCAAGACGGGTTGCCGGAGGTACTGCCTGGCGCGAGACGCGGGTCAGTTGCGATACGGTCTTGATATATTTCTTTTGCGCAACGAGAGGCGTATTGTCACCATCGTAATAGGTGCTTGCCATATCGACGCGTCCGCGTGACCAATCTAAGAAGTTTTCCAAATTGACGCGGGAGCCCGACGGAATAACAAAGGCAAGAAGGACGCCTGCTATCGTTGAATGAATGCCCGACATAAAGACACAAAACCACAGCACACATCCCACGAGCATATACGGCACGAGCGAATAGACGTGCCGTTTGTTCATAATAATCAACGCGATAAAGACGACGGCCGCCAATGCAAGGTAGAACACATTGGGACTCTCACCGTAAAAGATTGCTATCACTAAGATGGCGATAATATCGTCGGCTACCGCAAGCGTTGAGAGAAACACGCGCACGCCGTTGGGGACACGATTGCCCAGCAATGCCAAAATGCCCAAGGCAAACGCAATGTCGGTTGCGGTTGGCACGCCCCAGCCTTGAATGGATTCGGGATGTTGCGCATTACATGCAAGATAGATTCCAATGGGAGCAACAACGCCGCCAAGGGCTCCTAGAATCGGAAGGATTGCTTGACGGATATTCGTAAGCTCTCCGGCGGTCATTTCATATTTAATCTCAAGGCCGACCAGCAAGAAGAAGATAGCCATAAAGATGTCATTGATAATGTGCGCAAGCGACATCTCGCCATGGAAGCTTCCGACCCCAACCACCACTTCGGTATGCCAGAACTCAAGAAACGGCTCGTGTGCTGCTGTATTTGCAATGATGAGCGCAACTATT
>CAYPKC010000195.1:0-825 GCA_964411215.1 uncultured Eggerthellaceae bacterium
CCGTTGTCCCACTAGCTGCGTCCCCGTTGTCCCGTTTCTGCATTTACCGATGCTCACTTGATATGGCTGTGATTTGCTGGCAATATACACATCAAAGATAATATGCGTTTATTGGGGGAGTCCTATGGCAACGGAAGCAGAAATTCGTGCAGAGATAGAAGAGCTTGGACGTATTACCGAAGAGCAAGAAAACATTCTCTACAACCTATCACTCAAGCAAGAAGAGCTTGGTCGTCAATCAACAAACATGTTTCTTGACAGGGTATTAGGAAGCGAAACTTATCAGCCCTTGATCGACCGCGAATACCTTACGTATGACGTATTCAACCATGGTGGAAAGCACGAGATTGCTTGCCTGTACGTCACGCTCAAGGGAATGCGTTACTGCATTATGCATGCAGACGAGCTTTCGCTTCGCCGTAAGTTGAATCCGGCAGGCGCTCCGTGGGAAGCAACGGAAGCGATGCGAAAATCTCGCGGCGTGACCGAATAGATCAACCTCATATGCTTGGCGTGTATCGATAAGCCAAGCGATATTTGTGAGATGAATGATCTTGGTTGATAGCGGAACATTTAAGACCACCTCTTTTCTTCAAGAATCCGAAATATTCGAGGGCGCTAAAATGAATGTCCTTTTATCCGTAAGCGATAAGTCGGCTTTGGAGCATCATCCGCAAAAGCCAACGTTGCATGATGCTCCCAAGAAAGGCTCTTCTGTCAATCCTTCTGAAGAACTCGAGAAGCTCAATATTTGCTTCGGAGGTTTTTCGCCTACCGTTATGCAGGCAGACATTCCTCGGCTCCGTGCTCTCCAAGAGGCAATGG
>CAYPKC010000195.1:835-2729 GCA_964411215.1 uncultured Eggerthellaceae bacterium
AGCGTCTGAAGAATATACGTACAACGCGGGTAACACTACCTGGCACTATGTAATACTCGATGAAACAAGCATACGTATAGAATTATGCGAAACTATCGAAACCGAGCTTACTATTCCCGAAGAAATAGACGGTATGCCGGTCGAAGCTATAGGGGCAGAGGCATGCGCTGGGCTCGCTACGGTTCGCACCATACATATGCCCGATTCCATCATCCGTGTTGGTTTTTGCGCATTTCGGGATTGTGCGAATCTCAACGCGATTGAGTTTTCCAAAGAGCTTGCCGAGTTCAGTGTCGGATGGGTAAGAAACTGCCACGTCCTTGAATCAGTGCGGCTTCCCGGCAAGCTTGAGAAAATTACGCAAGCGATCTTCGATATCACCTCGCTCACCTCTCTTGCCATAGGAGCTGCGACTTACGAAATAAAACCCGGCGCCTTCTCGAAAAGCAAGCTGGAAAAGATTGATATCGACCCAGCAAATCCATTCATGGAAACCGATGGGCGTGCGCTCTATTCGAAGGGGCGCGATGTGCTGATCACCCTTGCGACACCTTGCGATTCCTACACCATTGCGAAGACTTGCAAGGCTATTGCCAAAAAGGCGTTCAACAACTTCGAGCAGCTCAAAGAGGTCAAACATCCCGAAACGCTGGGTATGATCGGCGACTTCGCTTATGCACGAACCTCCATCAGTGAATTCATTGCACCGCCTGCGCTCACTTCTATCGGCGAGCGTGCATTCTTTTCCTGCCGGAACTTGAAAACGGTCAAGCTCAACCAAGGAATCCAGTTCATTGGCAATAATGCCTTTAGCGAAACGCCGCTTGAGCTTTTGGAAATTCCCTCTTCGGTGCAAGAAATAGATTGCCCTGTGGCGCTCGACACGCCTTTAACCTTTTCAGGCAAAGACGCAACCTTCAAGATTCTCGAAGGCGAGGATCAGTCTCTCATCCTTGACGAGCAGGGTGCGCTTTACAGAAAGGAAGAAGACGGCCTTCATCTCGTGCGCATGCTCGAGCCAGATGCTCAAACCTACGTCGTGCTTGAAGGCGCTGTTGCCATAGATGATGGAGCTTTCGCCACGCACTCTTCCATTGAGACCGTCGTCATGCCAAAGTCGCTCAAACGCATTGGCAAAGGGGCGTTCAAGTATGCGAAGAACCTTGCGATCGCAGATCTTCCTGAGTGCCTTGAAGAGCTGGGGGAAGAGGCATTCCTCGATACTGCTCTCAAGCGCACCCATATCCCCGCAACGCTGACTCACATAGGCTCTCTGGCGCTTATTACGTACGGTGCGCATCATGGAGGCAAGGAGCCGGCTTTGCGCCGCATTACCGTATCGCCTGAGAATCCGCGATTCTATCTTACGCATGGCATGCTGATAGAGCGCATGGAGAACTTTGATCGGGTGATTGTGTGCTCTGGAGAAGTTCCCGCTGTCGAGATTCCGCCTTCCGTCTCCTATATCGCACCGTATGCTTTCAGCGGGGTGCGCACGTTGAAGAGTCTGAAGATTTCTGACAACGTGAAAGCCATCGAGATCCGCGGCCTCGCTTTTGACAGCATGCTCGATATCGTTCAGGTAGATCTTTCAGAGCCCATTGAAGGGCACGACCACTTCGATTTCAGATTCCCCAAGACTGCCCGAGGCGCCCATCAGCTCAGAAACGCCTTTGGTTCTTCCAACGACGTGAACGTTAGAACGATTTTTGACCATTACGACAATGCCATTGTGAGTAGAAGCGGATTTGATATCGCAACCGAAGCCGATCAGCTTTCCGCCTATGAACAGGCATGCCTGATAATCGAACGCCTGCAAGACCCAGTGCTCATCAGCAAGACGAATCTCAACCTGATGGAGAGCGTCCTCGAAAAGCAATTGGTGGAGATTTGC
>CAYPKC010000196.1:0-2641 GCA_964411215.1 uncultured Eggerthellaceae bacterium
AACCGTCGCGGATAAGAACGTCCATCGCGGCTTTCAGGATTCTGTCTTTTGTGATCTGTACTTGACGTGGCATATCCCACCCATAATATCAATGCGTTTATATAACGTAATTAATATTATGTGTTCACTGCAGTCTCGTCAATGATGTAGTGGTGCAGAATGGCTCCAATCAGGTTTTCATATCTTGTAATATCACAGCAAAATAGCTATTAATCTATAGAACTGTCCCTCGCATTAACAGTAGCTAATTCCGGAATACGAAAGCAACGAAAGATTTGATTGAGTTCCGGGAGTAGTGAATTCAATTTTTTGTAAAGGCGCATCAATGAAAGAGCAAATTACAAAACGAGTACATGATTTGTACTGGAAAAAGAATATAAATTGCGCAAGGACAACGCTTATCTGTTTGAGCGAATTGTTTGAAATTGCCATTGAACCGCAAACAATGCGGTCTGCGGTTGGCTTGCATGGTGCAGGTGGATATAGAGCGCAATGTGGCATAGTTGAAGGTGCGCTTATGTTCATAGGAATCTATCTTCATGCGCTAGAAAGAACAGAAGATGAAATTGTGTCTGCCTGCTATGATTTTGCATCAGCCTTCGATAGAGAATTTGGCTCATTAAGATGTTTTGAGCTGCGTCCCACGGGCTTTTCAGAAAACGATCCGCCGCATATGTGTGAGACCTTGACATGCAATGGGATTGAGTTTGCATATCAATATGTTTCAGGAATCACAAGGCATGATTGTCGCTAGCTTTTCCGATATCGTGAGCACTCTGCCAAGTTGAATACCAAGCTGATCGAGAAAACATCGTCAGAGACGATGGCACGAACCGCGATGCCCATGAGCTCGCATAGCTGCTTGACTGCGGCGAGCCCGAGCCCTGCCCCTGTTTTGCCACGCGCGGAGTCTCCTCGATAGAAACGCTCGAAAACCCTGCTTTCGTCAATTTCGCTTTCGGCTTCGATGGCGTTGGAGAAATCGAGGGTGTTCTCGAAGCGCTTGATCCTTATGTCGCCGGAACCATGCTTGAGCATATTGCCGAGGATGTTCTCGAACACTCTTCGCAGAGCAACAGGATCAACCATAGAATCAAGCTCTTCGTTTAAATCAACCTGACACTCCCAGCCCTTGTCCTCGAAGGCGTGATACAGGTCGGCGAGAATGGATGCAAGGATCTCGGTCACATTGCAGCATTCGACATCTAAAGCATCGGATTCAGTTGTCAGGCGCATATAGTCGAAGAGTTGATCGACCATTTCCCGCGTCGCATCAAGGCGGCTTTCTGCGAGTTTCAAGCAGTGGACTCTCTCAGCAGAATCTTCTTCGCCTATCGCAAGCTGCACATAGCCTTTCGCACCCGCTAGCGGTGTTCTGATGTCGTGGGACAATCCGGCAAGGCCTTCAAGCAATTCGCGATCTTGCTCTTTCAGGGTTCGTTCGTGGAGGCTCGCCTCGTCGAGCAAGGCATTGATGCATCCCACCACATCGCGGCTTCCTGGAAGCGGCGCCTCCGTGCCTAGGCGCGCATTGCTGGCAGGCGGGCGATTACGCATGAACTTCACCCAGCGCATGAGCTCTCGGCGATACAGGAGCACGACAACGCAGAGGGCCATGGCCAGCAACGCGATAACGATGACTGCAATTACCATCCAAGACCCTCTTCTCTTTTTTAAGCCATGTCCCTATTTCGACATAAAGCCCAGCTGACGATTGCGGCGATGAGCGAAAACGCGATGCATACGATGAGAGCGTGGGCCCATACTGGAATTGCGAGGAAAGCCTCGCCCGTGCACATGCTCCAGAGACCAGAGCTGCCGTTGTGCAATTCCGTCCGAACACTGGCCAGAAGGAATTGAGGAATCTGTCCCAGCATGGGAAAGACGTTTGCAAGTGAGCCGATAATTTGAAGCACGATAACCCCGAGGATGCCGCTTGAGAGGAACAAGGCTGTTGCCGACGACACAGCATCGCTTCTGGACAGCCAGGCGATGCACGAGATGAGATATGCCATCGCGGTCGAGTAGAGCCATACTAGGAAGAGCCAAAGCGCCACATCTCCTAAAGGCTCAATGGTCTCGAATGAGAATCCGAGCGCTAGGAACAACAGGAGCGATGCTAGCGCACAGACTGCAATAACGTATACCTGCAAGAGTGCGACCATAATAAGTTTCTCGGCGAAGTAGTTGCGCCGGCCCCGGTTGTCCATAGGCAGATTCTTGATATAGCCTTTCTTGAAATCGGATAGGATCAAAAGAGCGGCAAGGAGAGAACCCAGGATACCGACCAAGCTGCTATCAAAGAAGATCTGTCCACAATCGTAGGTGAAGCTGCTCAATATCTTAGAGTTCAACGGCGCATCCTCATCGCCCTCGTTGGAGCTATCGCTATCGAGCGTCGGTTCAGCGACTTGCTCGTTTTGAGCGACGGACTCGTTAACCATATGCGCGAACTCCGGCGATGCTGTCCAATTCAAGAACATTGCAATGAATACAAGAAAGGCAATAGCAATGGCAGTGATCACCCAAAAGTAGCGGGCATGGATCAAGTGATACAGGTCGGCTTTAAACAAATTGAACATCACGACCACCTCGCTCCATCATCTCGATGAAGAAGTCTTCGATATCGCGCTTTATAACG
>CAYPKC010000197.1:0-2631 GCA_964411215.1 uncultured Eggerthellaceae bacterium
GAAATAATAAAATGGGACAATAGGCTACGTCCCCGTTGTCCCACTCGAGAGCAAAAGTGGGGCATTAAGCTACGTCCCCGTTGTCCCGTTTTGTTGCGAGAGCGAATTCTTGCGTGGTGATTATTGTGGCGCCGATGAAGCGCATGTCTTCGATATTCGCGCTCTGTACTGCCGCATTGCGCGATGAAGTGGCATCTTCAACAATGATCACGTTGTAGTTGAGAGACAGGCCGTCATAACATGTTGCGCGGATGCAATTTGGCGTCGTTGTACCAATGAGCACAATAGTATCAATGCCTTGCTCTTGAAGCATATCGTCAAGCTTTGTGTCGAAAAAGGCCGAAAAGCGCGGCTTAACAAGAACAATTTCGTCTTTTTGAGCTTTCAGCTCGGCGGGAGGATCAATACTTGTCGGGTCATTCCCTTCTCTACAAAGAGGGCGACCCCCTTCAAGCCATATCTTATGTCTTACCGGCTCGACATCTGAGCCATCGTAAGCGTATTCGCGACGAACATGGATTATCTGCATTCCCGCAAACCGCGCAGAAGCAAGCACATCCGCGCATGCCGGGATTGTGCTCTGCGCGCCAGCAATACATAAGGAAGATTCCGGATCCAGAAAACCCTTCTGCATGTCGATCATAAGAAGGGCTGTTTTCGAGATGTCCAAGTCTAAATGCTTCATATAACCATTATACAAACGCTGCTTTTGCCCCGAAAAAGTCCGCCTTCTAACGGGACAACGGGGACGTAGCTTATTGTCCCAGTTTTGCTTTTGCGAATTAAAATTACCTGGTCAAACGAACAGTGGTACAAGGGGTACTTATCATTTTGTCCCGTTTTTACTTTTGAGTGGTAAAATTGGATACGTCCCCGTTTTCCCACTTTGTGCTAATGATGGAGCTTGATGATGAAGGTAAGAAGTTATCGGCAAGACGATCTTGTCGACATGGTGAATATTTGGAATGAAGTTGTGAGAGATGGAATCGCTTTTCCTCAGGAAGACGAACTTGACCTTGAATCGGGCAGCAAGTTCTTCGCCTCTCAAACGTATTGCGGTGTCGCTGAAGAAGATGGTCGTGTCATCGGCCTTTACATCCTGCATCCTAACAACGTCGGACGTTGCGAACATATCGCTAATGCCAGCTATGCCGTTAGCTCTGCTGCCCGCGGCAATGGTGTAGGGCGACACCTCGTTGCGGATTCGCTGGAAAATGGAAAAGAGCATGGTTTTCGCGTGCTGCAGTTTAACGCTGTTGTTGCGACGAACTTAAGTGCTCGCCACCTCTACGAGAAACTCGGTTTCAAACAGCTCGGCACTATCCCGGGCGGCTTTCGCATGCCTGACGGGACATACTCAGATATTTGTCCCTACTATCACGAACTATAAGCCCAATCAGGAAAACAGGTGGGACAACGGGGACGTAGCCTATTGTCCCGTTTTGCCTCAGAACCAGTGGCACAACAGAGACAGTTCTTATAACCCACACAACGATTCCGCAACGGCCAGAAAGCAACGCGCAATCCACCTGTTTGCGCTTCTTACAATGACAAGCAGGAGGCTTCCATGAAAACATCTGCAACAAAAGCGTCTGATCCACGTGGTCCACGCATACTCATCATCTATACTGGCGGCACTATCGGCATGACAGTTGACCCTGCAACCGGCGCACTCGCTCCCTTCAACTTTTCTCACTTGATGCAAAACGTTCCCAAGATCAGCCGGCTCGGCTACGCCATTGAGCATGTGCTGTTCGACCCGCCGATCGATTCGTCAAACATGAATCCGCAGCACTGGCAGCAGATCTGCCACATGATCGAAGACAACTACGACCGCTTCGACGGATTTGTCGTGCTTCATGGCACCGACACTATGGCCTATACCGCTTCGGCGCTCTCGTTCATGCTGCCCGGTCTGAATAAACCGGTGATCATCACCGGCTCGCAGCTTCCCATCGGCGAGATCCGCGAGGATGGCACCGAGAACCTGATCACAGCCCTTCAGATCGCCGCTGCGCACAATGAAGACACAGGAGAGCCCACAGTCCGAGAAGTGGCAATCTCGTTCGGCCGCTTTCTCTGGCGCGGCAATCGCGCGACCAAGGTGAGTTCCACTGACTTCGGCGCGTTCCGTTCGTTTAACTATCCGCCGCTCGCCCAGATGAACCTTCACATCCGATTCGACAAGAAGACGCTTCTCGCACCGCAAAGCGAAGCGCCGCTGCGCCCTGCATACAAGATGGATGACGCGGTTGGTGTCGTGTTCATCTACCCAGGTATCACTGAGCGCGTGCTTGCCCCGCAATTGGAGTCAAAGGAACTCAAGGGGATCGTTTTGCGTACATTCGGCGCGGGCAACGCACCGACAGAACCGTGGTTTACTAAACTCTTGGCGAAGATGGTAGAGCAGGGGAAGGTCATTGTGAACGTCACGCAGTGCCCGGCAGGAGGCGTGGAAGAGAAGCGCTATGCCACTGGCGATGCGCTCGCTCAGGCCGGCGTGGTAAGCGGACTCGACATGACCTGCGAGGCGGCGCTCACTAAGATGATGCATCTGTTTGGAGAAGATCTCTCGCCCGATGAGGTCGCGCGCTACATGGTGAAGCCGATCGCAGGCGAGCTCACCGAACC
>CAYPKC010000198.1:0-2602 GCA_964411215.1 uncultured Eggerthellaceae bacterium
GCTCTGTTGTGCACGCTTTGAAGATTTGCTCCATGTGCTCTTTTGGAGTCGAACGCGGTAGAGGAATGATGCGATTTTGCACGTCCCAGGCAATGACCAGTTCAGCGGCAGACATACCCACTTCTTTTGCAAGCGCATGAAGCTCTTCATGCGCCCATAAAGACCCACGGCCAAGCGGTGACCACGCCTCATAGACAACGTTGTTCTCAGCGCAGAAATCAACCGTGTCCATATCCTGCATTTTGACATGGTGTTCCATCTGATCAACGGCGGGCATATCCATGCCCCCTGCAATCATCTCTCCAATATGGTTGGGGCGGCAGTTGCACACGCCAATTGATCTCACAAGCTTTTCTTGGCGCAGCTCATGCATGGTTTCCCACGCTTTGCAGTAGTGACCAGCCACCGGCCAATGGATCAGGAAAAGATCGAGGTAGTCTGAGCGCAGCTTCTCTATAGAACGCAAGCAGGACTCGCGAACGCGATCTTGCCGGATAGCGTCTATCCAAACCTTCGACGTGATGAAGAGCTGATCGCGCGCGATGCCCGATGAAGCAAGGGCGTTGCCCACTTCCGACTCGTTGTAATACAGAGAAGCGCAATCGAAATGGCGATAGCCGATTTCAAGTGCTTCGGTTACGCATCGCTCAGCCGTGCTGTCGGAAGGAAGTTCGAAGGTGCCGAAGGCAATGCCGGGAATTTCATATCCGTCATTGAGTACGTAATGGGGAACTCCTGCTTCTGTTGCGGCTGTGGTAACGCTTGCGCGGTATTTTGCATACCCATCCATGGCGCGTCCTTGCCTCTTAGTGATGGTTGCAGGCATCGTCGAGCGACATGACCGTTGCGCTGCCATCGATAAACTTTTGCACGGCATCTCCGACCTGCGGCGTCTCACGCTCGCTATAGACGGTAATGCCGGCGTCGGTAAAACGCATGAGCGGCGGTCGTCCCATACCGACAGTCAAAATGCCGTCAAGGCCAAGTCCGCACACATAATCAATGACGCCTCCACAGCCTTCGGTGCCGTGGTCGACGTTTTTAACGACATCGACGTTTTCGATGTGACCGTTATCGATAGTGACAACGGTGAAATAAGGAGCATGGCCGAAATGGCCGGATCTCATTGAATCAAGGCCTTTATCAGTTTCAGATGGAATTGCTATTTTCATATACCCTTCCTTTAACGAATAGGTTGTTACTTATACGGGCAGCCTTTGTTGCTGCCCGGAGAAACAAAACTCATTGCGGCACATGGCGGCACAGGCTGCATGTGTGCTGGTACTCCTCATTCCAAGATGAGGCATGCCGGCAGTCATTGAACCCGCACGTGGTTACAACTTGCTTGGATCTACCGGCGGCTTCATAGGAACGAGCTTGCCATTAGGAAGCTGAGCGATCATTCCTTGATCCGATCCCGCCAGAAGCTGCTCGGATACCACCGCCGCCACGGCTTTATAGCGCGGATCTTCCGTGCCCAACATAAGAATGTCGTCGTCTTTCTTCTCACTGATTGCAACAACGTACATCTCATCGTTGAGAGCGTATGCATTTTGTCCGGTCGCCATGCCAATGCCAAGCATTTGCATAATGGTTTCTTTGTTTACGAAGTACTCCGGATAATTGTCGGCATCCGAAAGCGAGTTATCTGCGACATTCGCAAAGCAAATCTGCCAAGCAAAAAACTCGGTGACCATCTGGTATTCGGATTCTTCTTCTGCGATGATCTCATCGGCTTCTTGAACAATATCCTGTTCACGTTGCTTGCTTTTTTCCTCTTGTGCTGCAAGCTCTTCTTTTACTTCATCACTGAACTCAAAATCAGGGAGCTCTGGATAATCTTCAGACATTATTTCTCCTTTGCTCTGAACACATTGATTGTATAGCAATACGGAAAAAACTGCCGATGACACGCAGATTGTCACCGCTTTTCTACCACCACCGTTGGGGGTACTGCTGCTTTGCTGGCAGCTTCGGCTACTCCGGCTGAAGATGCTGCTGATTTTTTGCCGGCGCCGCCATTTTCTGCGGAAGACAGCGCTGCCTTTTCGGCAGCTTCAACCACGTGCTTCATGAGCACGGCCGTGGTTACTTTCCCAACGCCTCCTGGAACGGGGGTGATCGCCGACACACACGGTTCAACCTGCTCAAAGTCAACATCGCCTTTGAGCTTTTGCGCTTGTTCGTCCCAGTTGATGCCCACATCAATAACGATCTGGTCAGGATTTGTATGGCCTTGGCCGATGCATTGCAGCGATCCCGCTGCCGCTATAAGAATGTCGGCAGACGCACAGATGCGTTCGGGATCGTTCGTCTTGGTGTGGCACATGGTAACGGTCGCGTTTTTCTGCTGCAAAAGCATGGCCAGAGGCTTGCCCACCACAAGCGAGCGCCCTACGACAACAGCGTTGGCACCGGTAAGCGGTATGTCGTAATAATCGAGCATCTCCATGACCGCCGCAGCCGTGCACGGAGCATAGCCTGAGCCTTGCCCCGCAAAAACACTGTAAAGCGACCCCGGCGTTATGCCATCCGGGTCTTTTTCAGGATCAAGCAATGCACAGATGCTGGCTTCATCAATGTGATGAGGCAGCGGCCTGAG
>CAYPKC010000199.1:0-2558 GCA_964411215.1 uncultured Eggerthellaceae bacterium
ATGCGCTCAGCCAATTCTGGAGCGAAGTGAATTGGGGAGACATCGACATCATGCTGATCGACATGCCGCCCGGCACCTCAGATGTCTTCTTGACCATCTTCCAAATGTTTCCGGTCGACGGCATTGTCACCGTATCGGCACCGCAAGAGCTCGTTGCGATGATCGTGGGCAAAGCGGTCAACTTGGCAGGTTCGCTCAACGTGCCGATCATCGGTCTGGTCGAGAACATGGCGTTTTACCAGTGCGATGAATGCGGAAAGAAGCATCACATTTTCGGTGAGCCGCAAGGCGCAGAGATTGCCAAGAAATACGATATCGAATCGGTTGCAACCCTGCCGATTGATCCGCAGTTTGCCAAGCTCGTGGACCAAGGCGATATCGAGCACTATGACGCGAAAGAAGCGCTTGAGCCCATCATGAAAGCAATCGAAAACGCGTAATTTCGAAGTTACGGGCAAGCGTTGGTTTCGTTACCGTTCGTATATGGATGGAATATGTAGGGCGATTCCACGGTTTGGCACTCTATCCTTATGAGTGCTAAAATGGCGTGGAAATATGACAGTAGCATATGGGGAACGGAGATATATGTCATTCGAAAAGTTTACCGATAAAGCGCGGAAGGTGTTGGTGCTCGCGCAAGATGAGGCGCGTTCCCTCCATCAACCGTACGTCGGCACCGAGCATATCCTGCTCGGGCTCATAACGGAGAGCGAAGGACTTGCCTCGCAAGCCCTCGAGAGGCTCAACGTTAAATACGACGACGTTGTTCAGAACATTCGCGAAGTCGCCACCATCGATGACGACGCCGATGTTTCAGGGCACCTCTCATTCACGCCGCGCGTCAAGCGCGTTCTTGAGAATTCGTTGCGTGAAGCCATGCAAATGGGCCAGTCCTATATTTCCACCGAGCATCTTTTGCTCGGCATCGTTCGCGAGGGAGAAGGCACCGCCATTGATGTGCTCAAACGCATGGGCATTTCTGGCGATGACGTGCGCTCCACCATGAACGACATTGTGGGACAGTCGCCCGTGATGGCAGGCCGCAATGGCTTTAACCAGCCCGGCATGCAAAAGAACAGCATGCTCGACGAATTCGGCACCGATCTCACCAAAAAGGCGAAGGAAGGCGAGCTTGATCCGGTGATCGGGCGCGCCGCTGAGATTGAGCGCGTCATGCAGATTCTGTCGCGCCGCCAGAAGAACAATCCGCTTATCTTAGGCGAGCCGGGCGTTGGCAAGACAGCGATCGCCGAAGGGTTGGCCCAACTTATTGTGGCAAACCAAGTCCCAGATCTTTTGCGGGACAAAAGGCTGGTCACGCTTGATATCTCGGCGCTGGTCGCAGGTTCCAAGTATCGCGGCGAATTCGAAGAGCGCATGAAAAACGTGCTCAAGGAAGTCATTGATGAAGGTAACGTGTTGCTGTTCATCGACGAGATCCACACCATCATTGGTGCTGGTGCGGCCGAAGGCTCCATTGACGCAGCAGCTATCTTGAAGCCGCCGCTGTCTCGTGGCGAGATTCAGATCATCGGCGCAACCACGCTCGAGGAATACCGCAAGCATCTTGAAAAAGACACTGCGCTTGAGCGCCGCTTCCAGCCGATTACGATCAATGAGCCTTCAGAAGAGCAGGCTGTCCGCATCATGGAGGGCCTGCGCGACAAATACGAAGCGCACCACCAGGTTCATTTCACGGAAGAGGCAATACAGGCTGCCGTCTCCTTGTCGAACCGCTACATCCAAGACCGTTATCTGCCGGACAAGGCAATCGACGTGCTTGACGAAGCCGGCGCGCGCATGCGTATTCGCAACATGACGCTGCCGCCGGAGCTGCGCAAACTCGATGAGCAGCTGCGCAAGGTGCGCCAAGACAAAGACAAGGCGATCGGCGACCAGAAATTCGAGCGCGCGGCAACCCTGCGCGACAAGGAGTCTGAGCTCAAAAAGAAGCTTGAGCAGGCGGAAAAGAAGTGGGAAGAGAAGTCGGCGAAGTCCGTCCAGCAAGTCACGTTGCAAGACATTGCCGATGTCGTTTCTATGACAACCGGCGTTCCGGTATCAAGCTTGACTGAGGCCGAAACAGAAAAGCTCCTTCGCATGGAAGGCGTTTTGCACGAGCGTGTGATTGGACAAGACGAAGCGGTAACGGCACTTTCCAAGGCGATTCGCCGTTCGCGTTCAGGTCTGAAAGATCCGAAGCGCCCGGCAGGTTCATTCATCTTCTTAGGACCTTCCGGCGTCGGCAAGACCGAGCTGTCGAAAGCGCTCGCTGAATTCTTGTTCAACTCAGAAGATGCGCTTCTGACCTTCGACATGTCCGAGTACATGGAAAAGCACACGGTGTCGCGCCTGGTCGGTTCGCCTCCGGGTTATGTCGGATTTGACGAAGGCGGCCAGCTGACTAAGGCAGTTCGCCAAAAGCCTTATTCTGTTGTGCTCTTTGACGAGATTGAAAAAGCGCATCCCGATGTGTTCAACATCCTGCTGCAGATCCTTGAAGAAGGCCGCTTGACGGACGCGCAAGGACGCACCGTTGACTTCCGCAATACGGTTAT
>CAYPKC010000200.1:0-2555 GCA_964411215.1 uncultured Eggerthellaceae bacterium
ATCCATTATCCGTTTATTGCAGCGATTATGGGTGTGTGCCGCGGCGTCCATGTCTTCTGCGGATTTGTGATCTTCATCAATTGCATTGTTCGTATCTTTGCATCCTTCTTGGTGAAGTCAGCTCCGTCGGCGGGAACGCGTAAGGTTGTTCCTGACTACAAGACGTGGTTGCCACAGAAGGACAACCGTCATCAGGCGGGCGCTTGGATTGCATATTACCTCTTCTTGAAAAAAGACCATCCTTTGGGAGCAAAGCTCGGGGTTCCTCAGAAACTCAGCTATCTTTTGATCCCTATCCTGATCATCCTTATGTTCTGGACGGGTCTGTGCTTGTGGGTTCCTACGGCAAGCTGGGGCGCTATGGCTGCCACCACTGAGCTTGTTGGCGGTGCGATGAGCATGCGTATTATCCATTACTATGGCATGTTCATCTTCATCATCTTCATGTTCATCCATATCTATCTGGCGAATGTGGAGGGAACGGCACCGACGAAGCTCATGTTTGCGCACAAAGAGCATGGTGGTCTGGTATACGATCCCGATATTCACAACATCGTTGGCGAAGATCCTTATCCCCACGATGACAAATAACGCACACGAATTGTGCTGATGAAAAAGGGAGGCTTTGCGGCCTCCCTTTTTTGTTGCCTTAAGTAAGGCACATCTCTTGTTCGGGGTATCTATTGCAAAAGTGTCTCGAGGGCAGCGATCTTGACGCATAGGGTAAAGACGTTGAGTGCCACTTCTAGTTCATCGAGAGGCGGCAAGGTAGGGGCAAGGCGGATGTTAGCGTCTTCGGGGTCATTGCCATACGGATACGTTGCTCCTGCGCCCGTAAGAACGACTCCCGCTTCTTTTGCGAGTGACACCGTTCTTTTTGCGGTGTGAGGAAGTCCATCGAATGAGATGAAGTATCCTCCCTTCGGATAGGTCCATGTTGCGATGCCTAGATTGCCTAAATTGTCCTCAAGTATGTGTTCAACGCGTTCAAATTTCGGACGCAGAATTGCTGCATGTGCTTCCATATGTTTCATAAGCGCTGCGCGGTCAGGTAAAAATCTTGCATGGCGAAGCTGCGTTAATTTGTCTGCACCGATCATTTGTGCCGAGAGCAGCTTCTTCGCATGCGCAAGATTTTTCTCGGATGTCGTAAAAAACGAAATGCCAGCGCCGGGGAAGGTGATTTTCGACGTTGACGCGAATTTGAAATACCTATCGGGATTACCTGCTTCTTGGCATGCTTTTGCGATATCGAGCACATGGTCTTGCTTAGCAGGATCATCAAAGAGGTGATGGACGCAATAGGCATTGTCCCAAAAGATTCTGAAGTCGTTGGCCGCCGAGTCCATTGAAGCAAGACGGACCACCGTCTGATCAGAGTAGGTAATGCCTGAGGGGTTCGAATACTGCGGTACACACCACATGCCTTTGATCGTGGGATCTGTACCGACCAGCGCTTCAACGACATCCATATCCGGTCCGTCGTCGGTGAGCGGAACGCTTATCATCTCGATGCCAAACTGCTCTAAGATTGCGAAATGGCGATCATACCCAGGCGTTGGGCACACAAATTTGACCGTGTCGCACAATGCCCAGGGCTCGTTGTCTGCACAGCCGAACGTATAACAGCGTGCGATAGTGTCATACATCGCCGTCAGCGATGAATTGCCAAGTACCACAATGTTGTGTGGGTCATCATCAAGCATGAGAGCACCAAGCTCCCGCGCTTCGCGAATACCTTCCAAGACACCATAATTCCTACAATCGGTGCCTTCCGCGTTAAAACACTCAGAAGGCGCAGAAAGTATTGAAAGCATAGGTGTTGAGAGATCGAGCTGCTCAGAGGAGGGTTTACCACGAGCCATATTAAGGGCAAGCCCTCTCGCTTTAATGTCTTCGAAATCTTTCATGCATGCCGCATGCTCTGCTGCACGTGCTTGTTGAGATAGTTCACGATATGGCGTCATGAGCGTCCTTTCACCGTATCCCTCAAGGCAATGGCGTAATGCCCTGAAGAATTCATGGCTCGCTTTAGCGAGATAAAGTATAATCCCGAAAGTTGTCTAATGTGAGAGGGAATCAATATTATGGTAGAAGGCGATTTTTGGGTATTATTCGCCATGCTTTTGTACTTTATTGTCGTTTTGACAATAGGGTTTGTCTATGCGAAACGTTCTAATTCATCCACTTCAGAATACTTTTTGGGAGGACGCAAGGTAGGTCCGTGGCTCACCGCACTCTCAGCAGAAGCCTCAGATATGTCAGGCTATCTTCTGATGGGTCTGCCCGGCCTTGCCTACTGGACAGGCGCCTCCGATGCTGGCTGGACTGCCATAGGCCTTGCTATTGGCACCTATCTCAATTGGAAGCTTGTCGCGCGAAGACTCCGTATGTACTCGGTCAAAGCGGGTGACGCTATTACCTTGCCAGGTTTTTACTCAAAGCGTTTCCATGATGACAAGAATATTCTGTCAACAGTCGCCGCTGTGATCATTTTGATCTTTTTCTGCGTGTACGTGGGAAGCTGCTTTGTCACCTGCGGAAAGCTTTTCAAT
>CAYPKC010000201.1:0-2544 GCA_964411215.1 uncultured Eggerthellaceae bacterium
ACGTGATAAATCCCGTGAAGAAATCGCCCGGGGCGCCTGCGATATCTGCCGACATGCCGGCAATGTAGCTCACCGCATACTTCGTCACCCAACCGCCGATAACGCAATAGTATCCCGTGATAATAAACGGGATGGCTGAGCAGAATACGCCGATAAAGGCATATTTCTTACCGAATGCTTTAAAAGCACCGATCGCGGAAAGCCCCGTGTATCTACCGAGCGCAATCTCAAGCAAGAGCAGCGAGACGCCGAATGTGAATACTAAGATGATGTAGACCAGTAAAAAGGTTCCGCCGCCATATTTAGCAGCGAGATAAGGAAAGCGCCACAGATTGCCAAGGCCGACCGCTGATGCTGCTGCGGCAAGGATAAAAGCCCACTTCCCTGACCATGAAGCACGCTTTATAAGTGGTTTTTTAGCGTCTTGCATAGAGCCCCCGTCAATACATTACATCCCACAAAACCAACCCATGAGCCGGAGCGTTCTCCCCTGCCGCTTTTCTATCACAAGCCGCAAGCACGTCTTTGACCCATTCCGGGTTTCGTTTCTTTCTCCCCACACATACAAGGGTGCCCACTATCGCGCGCACCATAGAATGCAGAAACGCATTCCCCTTTATCTTAACCACAAGCAAGCGCTCGTCCATAACAGATTCGTCAAAGAGAGTTATTTCATCGACAGAGCGGAAGGTGCGCCTGCCTTCGGCTGACGCTGCCATGCAAAAGCTTTTGAAATCATGCTCCCCGATCAAAAACGTTGATGCGTACCTCATGGCATCAACATCAAGCTCGTAAGGTATATGCCATGAAAAATCTTGCATGAAGAGAGCATGGGTATCATGGGGATACAGGAAATAACGGTATTCGCGTGCTTTTGCGCTAAAGCGCGCGGAAAAGCCTGGGTCTCTCTGCTGAAGGTCGCTGACAACAATGGCGTCGTCGGTAAGCGCATTCATGGAGCGCAGAAACGATCTGGCGGTGCGGCCTTCCATGTGATCAGGCGCGATATCGAAGCTAATATATTGGCTTTTTGCATGTACGCCGGTATCGGTTCTGCCAGCACACGTAATCTCGATATCGCTGCGGAAAATAAGGGAAAGCGCTCGCTCTAGCTCCCCTTGCACCGTCGGCTGCCCCGGTTGTTTTGCAAAGCCGCAAAAAGGAGCGCCGTTATAGGCGACTTTTAAAGAGTAGGTATCTGTCTGCTCGCACTCCACCGTCATTATCTCAAGCACTATCTGCGCTCGCCCATCGTTTAGACAACGGCTCTTTGGAATAACTCATTGAGTTCGTTTCGCATGAGCGGTGAGCGGGAATCGATTGAAATCGGCAGCTCGACTCTGAATTTGCGCCCGTCGGATTGGTGGATCATGAGCACGACGCCATCGCGACCCGGGAACGATTTCAAGATGCGATTCAGCTTGAGCGAATGGGTCGAGTCGAATTCATTCGAGTTCAGCTTGATTTCAAGGTGGGATGGTCCTTGCTGCTGCGCTGCTTGATCGGCCGTCAGGCTTAATTCGCTTACCTCATAGACGAGAATCTGATTGCGGCCATCATTGACCTCGAATTTGCCGCGCACTTTCACAATGGCATCGTCTCGAAGGGCGTCGGCAAATTTCGAGTAATCAAACGCGATGCATTCAACCATGCCTGACGTATCTTCCAGCTGGAAGGATGCCATCATGGTGCCTTTGCGCGTGGGACGCGTGCTGAAGTCAGAGACAAGCCCCACGAATGTGGCGTTTTTGATGTCCTTTTTCACATCAGCAAGATCTCCCAGCTGATAGCGCGTCATGGTGCTGATCATGGCTTCATACGGCTCAAGCGGATGTTCGGAGACATAGACGCCCATGATTTCTTTCTCGAAACGCAGCTTGTCTTTTTTGTCCCATTCAATGCCGTCTGGTTCAGGTATGTGTGCTTCAAAGCCTGAATCTTGGACATCGGCGAACATGTCAAACATGGAGACCTGTCCGCTGTTCGCGTCGCGCTGGCGCTTTGAGGCCTCATCCAGAAGCGGCGTCGCGTCGACAAAATGCATCATCTGGCGCCGGGTATATCCTGTCGAGTCAAACGCACCGCCTTTAATAAGTGCTTCAAGCGCATTCTTTTTCACACTCTTCAGATCAATGCGGTTCACAAAATCATGCAAGTTTTCAAAGGGGCCGCCGCGCTCGCGCTCAGCGATGATCTCTTCCGCAACGCCTCTGCCAATGCCGCGTACCCCCATCAGACCGAAACGTATGCCGTCCTCTACCGGCGTGAATTCGACGTTTGAGGCATTGATATCTGGAGGCAGCACGGGCGTGCCGTTATGATTGCAGCTTGTGATGTAGCGAATAAGGCGCTTGGTGTTGCCCATGTAGCTTGACAGCACCGCTGCCATGTAATCGTTGGGATAGAGCGCCTTCATGTAGGCTGTTCTCATGACCAAGATGGCGTAAGCTGCCGAGTGCGACTTGTTGAACGCGTATTTCGCGAATTTTTCTGCGTCCGCCCAAATCTGCTTCGCGATCTCAAGCGAGAAGCCTTTTTCAACCG
>CAYPKC010000202.1:0-2521 GCA_964411215.1 uncultured Eggerthellaceae bacterium
GCGGATATTTTCACGATTTATTCTAATATCGGGTATATTGGTGCTTTTTTTGAAGTTTGTCGTATATTTAACGGATTGAAGCGTTTATACTGTTCGATTTAGCGCTTGGTTGGATAACAACGAAAAAGGAGAAACGTGTTCCAAGAACTATCGCAGTCAATGGCGGCGCTTTCCTTCATCGACATTTTTAATTTCTGCGTATTCATAACATTTACTCTTTGCTATACCTATCAACTTTACTATGTGCTTGTGGTGCTGACGCGTAAGCCCCCTAAGCATGTGGCTACGAAGAATCATAAGTTCGCGGTCATGATTGCAGCGCGTAATGAACGCGCCGTGATTGGCGATTTGATCAACTCCATTAAGAATCAGAATTATCCGCAAGAACTCATTGATATCTTCGTGATTGCCGACAATTGCACCGACGACACAGCGGCAATTGCCCGTAAAGCTGGGGCTATTGTGTTCACGCGGCATAATCAAGAAAAAGTCGGTAAAGGCTATGCCCTTGATTATGGTCTCAAGTCAATTTGGCAAGAGTTCCCTAAGGCGGGCTACGAGGCATATTTCGTTTTCGATGCGGACAATGTATTAGATGTGAATTACTTCCGCGAGATGAACAACACCTTCGATAGCGGCGCACAAGCTTCAACGAGCTACAGGAATTCGAAGAACTTCGATTCAAACTGGATTTCTGCAGGGTATGGCGTATGGTTCTTGCGTGAAGCGAAGTTCTTGAATCAAGCACGTCTGACACTGAAGACTTCCAGTGCCGTCTCGGGTACGGGATTCTTTATTGCGGCAGATATCCTGAAAGCAGCTGGTGGCTGGAAATGGCACTTGCTCACCGAAGACATTGAGTTTTCCGCCTCTTCAATCACCGACGGCGTTCGCATAGCCTATTGTCCGACAGCGGTGCTCTACGATGAGCAGCCAACGACCTTCCGCGATTCGTGGAATCAACGTTTCCGTTGGGCAAAGGGCTTTTACCAGGTATTTGCCCATTACGCATGGGGTCTGGTGAAAGGCATTTTCAAAAACGAGCGCGGACACAAATTCGCGTGCTACGACATGCTTATGACTATCGCTCCGGGCATGCTCTTGTCTATCATCTCCATCATTTTCAACACGGTGATTCTTATCTTGAGCTTTGCTGGTGTAATGAGCGCAGGCGTTGCAATGGCTAGTTCGCTGTCATCGATCTTCTTCTGCCTATTCAACTATTACATGTTCATGTTTGTCTTTGGCGTGCTGACCACGTTTATCGAATGGAATTCCATTCGCGCCACAACAGCCATGAAGATAAAAAGCATGTTCACGTTCCCGTTCTTCATGCTGACCTATATCCCGATTGCTTTGGTAGCGCTCGTGAAGAAGGCAACGTGGAAGCCGATCGCTCACACCATCTCAGTGGATATTGGCGAGTTTGCCGAAAGCGCCGACAATAAGGTGATTGGCTAGCCGTTCGCGCAGCTCGCACTGAGAGGCACATGCGCTATCGCATTCGCGGGAATCTAATCAAGCACTTTTCCAAAGGTCAGAGCGTAGACGTGGGTTGCTCCCGCGTCTTTGAGCGCCCATGCGGCACTTGTGATGGTGGCCCCAGTCGTACAAATATCATCGACTATCATCACGTGATAAGGAAGAGGCATATCCTTTTTCACGCTGATCACTGCCCGCATGTTTGCGGCTCGCTCCCGTCTTCCGAGTGTACGTTGATCTGAACTGACAGGACGCTCAAACAAAGAGACGCATTCAAGACCCAGGTTTTGCGCCAAGGTGCGACAGATGAGTTCTGCATGGTCGAATCCGCGCCGTCTTAACGCGGCTTTTGTCGAAGGAATAAAAGTCAGAGTGCACTTCTCCCGTATCCTGTCGGGACTGACATAGCGTGCAAGCAGAGCTGCGATGTCGCTTGCAAGGCGCCATTCGTCATGGTCTTTGTAGATACGCACGATCGATTTCGCCGCATCATCTGCAATAAGAGCATGGTTCATTCCGCGGTAGGGAAGAAGCTGTGTTGTGCTTGTGCGTGCATGGTTGGACGCGGGAAGCTCTGACTCATTTTCCCTTTTCAGGCCAGAGGAAAACGTTTTATCAAAGCGGACTTCCAATTGCCGCTTTTCAAGCATCACGTCATTGCATTCAGTACATTGGATGTATCCGAAGGGCGCTCCGCACGTAGGACAGGCACGGCACACATCAACATAGTACAGGGCGCTTTTGCACCGGTCGCACAAGACTTTCTCGCCCGAACATTCGCATACCGCGCACCGAGTTGGCCAGATGGTTTCAGCAACAACATCAAGGGCGCCTTTGAAAAAATTCTTTGCAACATTCGAATACATGAGCGAAGTGTAGCACCAGCGTCTGACAATGTCTGTTCTCTGCTAAAATTATCATGCTTCTTTCGAGTCTGTAGTTGCAAGGGTTGGGTATACCGAAAGGGAGGCGCAATCCTTTAGCCCATGGTAGATGCGGTCAAAAGGGCCCACGTAAACCAACGTGCGCAAGCGTGTTG
>CAYPKC010000203.1:0-2521 GCA_964411215.1 uncultured Eggerthellaceae bacterium
ATAAGGTAACCGATACGTAAACCTAAAACCGTTACCGGGGTAATAAGGGCATTGCGCAACACATTACGGGCGACAACGACGCTTTTCGGAATGCCAGCACCAAGCGCTGTTCTCACATAGTCTTTGTCGAGCTCTTCGACCATAGAGGTACGCACGACACGGGTAAGTTGTCCGGCAACAGGGACACCAAGAGAAATTGCGGGCAAAAGCATGCGCATAAACCACCCGCCAGGATCAACAAAGAGATCGGGAAGCTTGCCTGAGGCAGGAAGAATGCCTTGGAAGGCAAGAATCAACAAAACCGCAAGCCAGAATGATGGAGTTGCGATACAGGCAATAGAGAAGATTCTGATTACCTGATCAGGCCAGCGATCTCGATACAGCGCAGAGATAACGCCTAAGATAAGCGCAACAACTACGCCAAAAATGAGTCCCAAGAAGGTTAACTGCAAGGTTACCGGAAGAGCCTCCATGACGCGTTGGGTAACCGACGCGTTTGATGCTCCATACGTTCCGAGGTCCCCATGCAGAAGTCCCAGCATAAAGTTTCCGTATTGGACAACGATGGGATCATTGAGACCGTGGGACTGCCTGTATGCTTCAGCCTGTGCCGCTGTTGCGTTTTCGCCCAAGACGGAATAGGCAGCGTCGATAGGCGAAAGCGACATGATGAAGAATACGAGGATGGTAACACCTATGATCATCACCGGCAGCCAGAGAATACGGTTGATTATGAGGCGAACAAGATTACTCATAGCCTCTCCCTTTCCACTCAGCTGATCTATCTGGACACACGTATCCCAGATTCTATAAATTTTACAATATTGCTCCACAGGGACCAACGCATAATCTGCATGAAATTTATATTTTTAGACGTGAGCAGGACTTGAAAAGAGAGGACAAAGAAAAATTAACTCTTTGATCTAAAAAATCATTTGCATAAAGTGAAAAAGGGCTGCCAACGTATACTTACTTGATATCTATAAACAACGTCCTTCACAGGTGAAAAGAGAACAACCGTGTCTAAGAAAAAGATTTCAGTATTAGGCGATTCAATCTCAACTTTTCGCGGCTCCATTCCTGAAGAGAATCGCTGGTTTTACAACGCTGAAGATACGAACCATACCGGCATAACCAAGGTGGAAGAGACGTGGTGGCATAACGTTATTGAAGCGCTCGATGGCGAGTTTTTGGCAAATGCCTCGTTTTCTGGCTCCATGGTGCAGGGATCGAAATTTCCAGCAGGGAATTCAAAGGAGCGCGCACATCAAGTGTTAGGCGCGAAAGGGGAGGCGCCTGATGTCATCTTAGTATTCATTGGCATCAACGATTACGGATGGGGAAGTCCAGAGGCACAGGCAAAAGGAAAATCATTTGCCTCTCCTGCTAACTACGACAACGATCTGCATCCATTAGTGCAGCCATTCGATTTGGATGCTCAGTATGAAGGTGCGCCAGGCGCATCACAAATTGACCCGAAAATATACGAACATGCTGATCTATTCGGCATCGCCCCCGAAGGCGCTTTGCAGAGTTTTCGCACGTCATATGAAGAGATGCTTCGTAATCTCAAAGAGGTAGCTCCCCAGGCTGAGATTATCTGTGTAACGTTATCGCCTGCCTATATACCAGGAGAAGAGCATGTCTTTTGTTATCAGCTGCGTGGCATTGAGCTTGATGAGTACAACAAGGCTATACAAGATGCCGCACAGTCAGTTGGTGCGCACGTTGCCGATATCAGAGGATTCGGCGTTGATTACAACTCATTAGATGGAACGCATCCGACGCAAGCTGGAATGCGCCAGATTGCAGATATGGTTGTCGCCTCACTTTCTCATAAGGAATTACCGCCTAGCATGCCTGAGGCACAAAAGAGTATACGTTTCCCGCAAGAAGACTATGTGGCTGGAAAACCTAAGGCGCCAGTGAGTGATACCGGCTGGAAATGTATTGGGGAGAGGTAGAACAAAAGAGCGCTTCTCAAAGAAATACTATAGAAGAAGAAAAGAGCTAAAGATCAAAAGAACTAAAGATATTACAAGCCAAAGATCCAAAGAACGAGAGAACTGATGAGTGTCGCCCTGTCATCAATGGTGCTCAAAACGTAAAAAGACCCCGCAAGCGCGGGGTCTTTTTGAATCCGAGTTAAATAAGAATAACGGATGTATTCCTGATTACCCTTATTCGAGAGGCGTGGTACCAAGGAATACAAGGCCGGTCGTAGAGATCGGTGAGAAGTTCTCGAGCTTCTCTGCCATGTAAGCGGTGCCCACTTCGCGGTGGAACAGAGGATACAGCGGAACATTCTCGGCAATAACGTCGAAGCATTGGTTCCAAATATTCTGCTGATCAGCACCAGTAGCCTCACGACCTTGCTGGAGCAGCGTCTGAAGCTCAGTCCAAGCCTCGCTGCCCTTCCAGCAAGAACGACCTTGGGTCCAAATGTTGTCGCCATACCACCAGGTCATGAGAAGGTCGGGGTCGTTGCCGAAGCAAGACGGGTCGCCCGGGGTCAACATGA
>CAYPKC010000204.1:0-2516 GCA_964411215.1 uncultured Eggerthellaceae bacterium
TCCTGAAAAGATTATCGTGTTTGAAAACTTCGCTAATAAGATGTTCGGGGAAGGTGCATGGGAACTTGGCTGGGCCTATGGTGATCACTTTTCCGACGTCACGCTGTTGCAGGCTGCTCAACACCCTTATGCCGTAACGCCCGACAACAAGCTTCGCAAGCTCGCAGAAGCCGAAAACTGGAATATCTTGGAGTGGGAGTAAACAGTTTTCTTTCCGCAAGTTTGTGGTTGTAATGCGCTTTGTGGTAAATGGCTGCTACGGCAATTTCTATCCAAATCCTGCGGTAGAATAAGACTGAAAATGGAGAGCGCTTTTGAGCGCGAGCTTTCAAAAGAGGGGAGGGGACATGGCTGACAACAAGGGAATGAATCCATCTGCATCAGAAAATGGGTCAAACAATACTTCTCATGACTACATAGAACGTGCACATAGGGCAATTGAGTCAGGCAATGCCCTTCTAGGAATGTATCTCTATCTTGCCGCTTTTGAAGAATCTGCAAGAGAGGCGGTAGAGCCATCAGAAGATGCCGTCTATGGACTGAAAGAGGCGTGGGCACTTGCGTGTGCAAATAAGGAGCGCTCATTAGCTGAATATATTTTCGAGCGCCTTGAGCCTTACTTGAACGCAGAAGAAATCTCGGCGTGCGCAACTCAGCTTCAAGATCTTGCATTAGACAAACTGGAAGAGTTCGGGCTTTCGCGTGACGAGCTGGAAGAGATGGCGCAAATGCTTTCAGATGATTTTCTTGAGGGAGGAGATTCTCCCTTTAGAATGGATCAGATTTTCTCAAAGACCTTAAGCGGACAATCAGGCATGTTGAGCATTGCAGCAGCAAGCATTAATCCGGTTGATCCCCCCGAGCGGTCTTCAAAAGAGGGCATGCACGACAGCGAGCACGGGTTATCGCTTTCTCTTCCAAACGCACAGACGTCAGGCGAACAGGATGCAGGCGATACTACTGCAAAAGATGAACTCGCTGCGATTGAAAGTGAAGTTAAGCAAGCATTTGTCGAAGAGCCAGAGATGCTGACCTATGAGAATATTGCCGGCTACCAGAGCGTGATTCGCGTTATGCGCGATCTCGGTATCGGCATGGATGGAGATCCGCATTTCCGTGAGCTTGTCGGCATGTTAAATGAAAAGCATGGCCTCACGCAGCGCCCTGCACCGGATTCCATTTTGTTCCGCTCGCAGATTCGTGAAGATGCTAATAGGTTTACTGCAGCAACGCTTGGTGAGCTTAAGCTTCCCGCAGTTCATATGCGTATGGAAGAGAATTTCCAAGGGTTGCCCGTCCTTTGCATCAGTGCCCATGAAGCAGACCTGCCCCATGCAATCTCGCTGAAGAACTTGTTTGCAAAAGGCGGCGTGCTCATCCTTGAAGATCTCGATTTATGGGAGTCGCCGGTACCGGATTCTGAGGAAGAGGCAAATCCGCTCTTTATGATGCAGCTCACGCGAGGGGCGAAAGAAGCTGTCGACCTCATTCGCTCATCGGTAGAAAACCCGGATGTCTACGTGATTGCGACTGCTTCCACCAAAGGAACGATTGACGAGTTCTTCCTAGAGTTAATAGAGCCGCTTTCACTCATTGACATTACCTATCCAACTGAAGACGAGCGTGCTGATATTTGGATGGATATTGCGAAGAATCACCCTTCGATCAGAAGCATTGATCGTGCAGATCTGGTGAAGTTCTCTGCCAACCTTGCCCGCTATGACATTTACATGGCTTCGCGGGAAGCTATTGAGGAAGCTTATAAGCAAGGGCTTATGACCAGAACATACCAGCCGGTGACCCGCGACAACATTTTTGACAAGCTTGCCGCCTATCAGCCGCTTGATTCGCGTGAATATGGCGAGCTCGAAGACGAGGTTGTACGCAATTTCCAAACCGATCTCGATCATATCGATGATTTGTTGGACTCCTAATCTGGCACGTTAAGCACAGACGAAGAAATCGCATATGGGCATCGTAGACATGCTTTTAATAGGCGTCGGCCTTTCCATGGACGCTTTTGCCGTATCGGTTTGCAAAGGCTTGCAATCACGTACCATCTCGTGGGCAAAAGCTTTCATCACAGCACTCTTCTTCGGAGCGTTTCAGGCATTCATGCCGCTTATCGGATGGCTTTTAGGGACATCGATCAGAAGTGTGATCGAACCTGTCGATCACTGGATAGCGTTTGTGCTCCTTGCCATTGTGGGCGGTAAGATGCTCTATGACGGGATCAAAGATACGGGAGAGCGCAAGCCTGATAATGCGAAATGGAGCACGTTTTTTGCCGAGCTTGTAATTCTTGCCATTGCAACGAGCATAGATGCGCTTGTCGTCGGCATATCGTTTGCCATGACCGATATGAATATCATCGCAGCCCTTGTTGTGATCGGGGTTACGACGTTTATCCTCTCGTTAGTCGGAACGGTGATTGGCAATAAGTTCGGGTCGAAGTTCGAGCGTCCGGCAACCATCTTAGGCGGCGTTGCTCTTATCCTTTTGGGATTGAAGATTCT
>CAYPKC010000205.1:0-1541 GCA_964411215.1 uncultured Eggerthellaceae bacterium
AAGTTTTTTCTAATTACCCACTAACATTTTCATAATAAACCCAAAACGGCAAAAAAACCTACGTCTCCGTTGTCCTGTTTTGGTGTGTGGCAAAGTGGGACAATAAGCTACGTCTCCGTTGTCCTGATTTCACAGTAAAATAGAGGGGAGCAGTGTCGGAGGAGGTCGTATGAAATACAACAAGATTTATTTTCAGAAAGATGCGATCGCGCGGCACGAAGATTTCGACACGTGGTATGAAGACGGTGAGCTGTTTTTGCGGTTCGAGTCAAAGCAAGGCTGGAAGCGCGAGAAAGATAAAGTTCAAATCATGGGTCGCATGGGTGGCCAAGTCGGTCTTATCAAACCTGACAATCGTACCTTGAACTACTACATTCAATACGAGCGCTGGGAATACATCCTTCATACCTACGTGATTGAGAATCACTACTATGTCGAAGGCATGGTGTGGGACCTCTACGGAAGTTTCAATGACCCTCCCTTCGATCTTGTTGAAGAGACGCTGACAAGCTACAACCATAAAGCAGTCCACGTGAAATTGAAGGAGTTCAAGGATAAGGGCCTTTGCTACGAAGTCCATGTTCCAGAGCTCGAAAAACTGCGTATCGCGGTGGCTTCTGTTGTTGCGATCGGCATCAAGGAAGAATGGAAAGGACTCTCAGAAGGCGAAGAGTGGGAGTCCGCTAATATGCTCGAGCGACTCAAAGGCCGCCTCTTCGAAAACAAAGGATATACCTACGATGAGATTCAATGCATGATCGCGTTGGATTCTCCGTTCACAAGAGTCATAAAGCCGCAAGGACGGCCAATCGACAATCCTCAATCAAGGTACAAAGGCAAAAAGAAATAGCTTACCTGTGCATAATTTGAAGCTGCTGCGTTGTGTAATGCACAAGGCGCTTATCCGCAATGTGCACAAAGATAGCAGGAAGATAATGCTTTTCTTATTGAGCCCAACGAGAGGAAATCGCCACCGGAGGCTCGGTTGATTTGCGGGTAAGACATTTGCTGTCAGAGCTAGACTCGCTTCTTAGCAAGCTTTGCTGTAAGAGCTAGACTCGCTTCTTGTCAGATTTTTGCCATAGAGAGGAAAGAAGCGGGTGTGCTTCATGCTTACTCCTCATGGTTTTGCGGTCTAGTCTGTTCAGGCACCTACCTCAAAGAGACTGCTTTTGACTTTGCGTCCGTGTGCGATTACGGACAGCAGTAGTGTTAAAGGTCTGCAAGATGGCATTGCCATACTAAACCTCGCAAGGGAAGCGAGGTGGCGAAATGCCAAAGGTAAAGATCTCCAAAAGACATAAATCGATAGCCATAGGTCTTATCTGCGGATTGTTGTGCGCTGTGTGCGTTGGCATGTACGTAGCTCAAGTCGATGAACGAGCCAATGCGGCACAGCAAGAACTACTTGCGAAATATGGAGGCGACCAGATTGATGTTTGCGTTGCGAAACGAGACATTATGGCTGGCGAAACCATACGCGAAGGAGATATCGAAACGCGCACATGGATAGCCGCCATGCTTCCCTCGAACGCTGTTAT
>CAYPKC010000205.1:1551-2498 GCA_964411215.1 uncultured Eggerthellaceae bacterium
GTAAGAGAGTGGGATCGACTATCCTGACCGGAGAGGTGGTTTCCTCTTCGCGATTTGGTTTCGACAATGCATCTATCGAAGTGCCCGATGGTCTTGTAGCGGTGAGCGTGCCAACGCGCGAGGTGCAAGCTGTCGGTGGTGCTCTTGAAGCTGGCATGAGTGCTGATGTTTATTCAGTTGGCGCTACGACTACCTCTCGTATTGCACAGGGCGCACAAGTGTTAGCAACAAGCGCTGGTGCAGATCGCAGCGTCTCCGCAAGCGATTCGTGGGTCACGCTTGCCGTCCAGCCTGCCATTGTGCAAGAACTCGTTACCGCCGTAGAAAATGCGCAAATCTATTTTGTGCTTCCGTCTGCCTCTGTTCATGAAGCCGAAGCAGCTCTGGCGAGCGCTTCTCAAAAAGCAGCTGCGGAAGATACCGGAAACCAGGCAGGAGCTTCCCCAGAGGCTTCTCAAAGTACTTCTGGACAAGAGCAATCTATTCACGGAAACGCTCATGTTGAACAGCATGATACGAGCAGCGCCTCCTCAAGTGCGAGCTCTGCAAATGCCAACGGAGCGCAGTAGCTATGGGGCAGATAGTTTTATGCGCAGATACCGAAAGCTGCATTCATCCTGAGCTTATGGGGCTCGATGAAGCCACGGTCAATGGCACCCCATGGCTGACGCTCGTATCAAGTGCTCAAGAGGCAAGAAATCTGATAGCTGAGCTGTGCGACATCGACGAAGCTTGGCTTGTTTCCAGTGATGAGATGGATGGCATAAATCTCTGTGCTGCTCTCCGGAAAGACAGGCCGCACCTGCCGCTCTACCTAATTGCAAACAATGCAAGCGGATCCGAGCTGAGCCGGGCGTCCCAAGCCGGCATCAATAGAGTGCTTTCGACAGCGGAGCTCACAATGAAGTGGGGTTCAGAAGTTCGTAAGCGAATGATCGTCAATGAGG
>CAYPKC010000206.1:0-2478 GCA_964411215.1 uncultured Eggerthellaceae bacterium
GTACGTGGTATACGTGGGACAAAAAGCCCCTTGAAATGCCACCGCTTGATCCCCATGCGCTGAGTCTTGGTGTGGCGATGGAAGAAGCTGCGCGCAATGCAGTCCGGGTGAATATCAAAGCAATTCCGTCTGGTCATGGAGATGCGATCGGCGCTCATGCAGCCTTTCGGGGAGAGCGCGTCTGCGTCCGCGCGTATCCGGAGCCACAGCAAGAGTTTCTCGGATGGTATCAGCTGCCCGTGCCGAAAGATGGCACGAAGGCTCACGCTTCAGAGCTGGAAGCGTTTCAAAACTCTTTGGTATCGACCGATAAAACCTATGAGTTTGATGCCGAACGCGATGAAACGCTCTATGCCTACTTCACCTAGGTTCATCCGTAAACACTTGCCTAACAAACTTTGTTTCGAACACTGTTTGACCACAGAGAGCAATAGATTATGCTTATGCTACCCGCTGAATAAACGAGGATGGAGAAATAATGCCAGCACAAAACCACGCGAAAGCTTTAAAAGGATTGAGCATCGCTTCAATCGTCATTGCCGCGATCTTAATTCTTCTCTTTATCGTTGCTATTGTTACCGTCACGATCGCCGGCAACCTTGGGTTAGCTGCTTGGGATTACTATGATTACTACGATTACGATAGCTATTATTACGACGATTACATCACCACAAGTGCGATAGCAGGTGTGCTGAATCTCATCAATGGACTCTTTGTGGTCTGCATTATATTGGCTGCTCTTTGCTTAGTTGCCGCTATCATCGCATTGCGCGTCAATGATAAACCTGATCAGTATGGAAAGGCATTTGCCTGGAGCATCGTTGGTGCTGTGCTTGGTTTTCTGTGTGCTGGCGTCATTTCAGGCGTGCTCTTTATCATCATGGCGGTCTTCTTTAGCAAGGACAAAAAGCTCTACGAAGCCGGCTACTATTTTGGCGGGATGCCTGCCGCACCTTATGGAACTCCCGCTCCCTATGGATATCCTCAAGGTCAGCCGCAGCCTCAACCACAGGCCTATCAGCCAGCTCCGGTACCTGCGCCCATGCCTGCACCCACACCGGCTCCAGCTCCAGCACCTGCGCCTGATGCGCCGGCACCGGTCGCAACGCCTGCGCCAGTCCTTCCCGTTGAGCAACTCAAGGTAAGCGAGCCAGCACCGACAGGAACACCGGTCGAGCTTGCTTCTGAACCGGCGGCTCCTGTCCAAACGCCCACATCAACTATCCATGTTGATGTCGCAGCACAAGCTGTCCCTTATGCTCCTGAAGGTGAAGCTGAAATTGTCAGTGGAAGCGGCGTAGCGGTAGAAACACCCGTTTCCCCTGAGAGACAACCTTCCTCTGATACTACGAACCAGAACCAATAAGTTTTCTTAAGAGAAGTGCGTCGCTTTTGTGCGGCGCACTTTTGTTTTCTCAGATAGGCATGCGATGGACGCTGTCAATGAACATAGCAGCATTTCTTCCCAAGCAGGCAACAGTGTCTCGCATAAGGAAAGAGACGCGGCAGTGCAGCACATCTCTTTCGAAGAAGAGGAGCCTATCGCTTTCGAGCGCCAACATTATTTGAATACGGTCGTCTTTCCGTGCATTATGGATATTGGCGAGGCCATGCTCAAAAGCGGCGCTGACGTTCACACGATTGAACAGACGCTCATCCGGGTTGGCAAAGCCTATGGCGCCTTGCGCATGAATGTGCTTGTTATCACGGCGGTCATTATTGTGACGGCAACCTATCCCGGGAACTATGAACGCACCTTCTCGCGGCGTGTTGTGGGGGAAGGCGGCACTGATTTCGCAAAGTTGACTTCCTATGCACACCTTTGTAATGAGATTTGCGAAAAACCGATTCCGGCGAGCGCTCTTTCAAAACGCTTGTCTGAGATTAGAGAAAAAAGCATTTCAAACTTCTCACTCTATGTTGGTGGCGTGCTTTCTTCTGGCGGCTTTGCCATGTTTTTCGGTGGCAGCTTTATCGATGCCGTTGTCTCTGCGCTCTTTGCCCTTCTCATATGCGTTGCGATCAGGTACTTCAAACCGTTCACGCCGAACACGATCGTATTTAACTTTGCCACCGCCCTGATCAGCGGCATTGCCATCTGTTTCGTTGCAAGCTTGGTGCAGGCAATCAACGTCAATATGGTGATCATTGGCGTGATCATGCTTTTGATACCTGGTGTTGCTATGACAAATGCCACCAGAGACATGCTTTCAGGCGATACGATCTCCGGCGTGATGCGCTTTATTGAAAGCTTGCTTTGGGCAACCGCTCTTGCTATCGGGTTCATGCTTGCTTTGTGGTTTGCAAGCAGAATGGGTTGGGCGTATGACTTCGGCCATACAACCCATGTCTATAGCTTTAAGCTCATGGTTTTGATCGTGCTTATCTCTTCGCTTGGATTTGCGCTCTTTTTCAATGTTGAGAAGCGATATATTGCGATTGCCTCTATCGGAGGTTTGATCACGTGGGTGATCTACT
>CAYPKC010000207.1:0-522 GCA_964411215.1 uncultured Eggerthellaceae bacterium
TTTCTGCAGGCAAAAAGTTCATGAAGAAACGAAGCCTTACCGTCGAGATAGAAGAGAAGACTTATCCCGTTATCGGCGAGGTCGACCTTTCTGTCTGCCTTATCGATGTGACAGGATCCTCTGTCAGCGCAGGGGACACAGCAATCGTGGATATCAATCCGCTGTTTGCCAATCCTCGTCTCATACGGGACTACCGTTGATGCAGGGATTGCGCAACTAACATCAGGAGTTAATGCATGTGTGGGATATGCGGCTTTACGCAAGCAGAACCAGGCGATCTTAAGATCGTCAAGGATATGTGCGACATCATGGCTCACCGAGGACCTGACGGTGAAGGCTTTTATGTTGCCGACGGTATTGCGCTTGGCCACAGGCGGCTCTCTCTTATTGACCTCATGGACGGAAGTCAGCCGATGGTGAGGCGCGATGGCGCTTTACACTCCCGTATCACAGCACCTGCGTATCGCAAAGATGGAAGTCCGTGCGGAGACGATTCCGCCATGCGCGCAACCGGCGACTATG
>CAYPKC010000207.1:532-2472 GCA_964411215.1 uncultured Eggerthellaceae bacterium
GTCTTCAATGGTGAGATCTATAACTACCAAGAAATAGCTCATGATCTTGAACACCGTGGCTATATGCTTGAAACGCATTCCGATACCGAAGTGCTGTTGGTCGGCTATATAGCCTTTGGCAGGCATATCCTCGAAAAAGTACGAGGCATGTTCGCCTTTGCCATCTGGGATAAGCAAAAAGGCGAGCTTTTTTGCGCACGCGATTTCTTCGGCATTAAACCTTTTTACTACACATTCCAGGATAGCCAGTTTATTTTTGCCTCTGAGATCAAATGCATTCTTGAACACCCCGCCTACGAGCGCGCTTTGAACGAGGAAGCCCTTGAACAGTATCTGTGCTTTCAATTCAGTGCGTTGCCGGAAACCTTTTTCAAAGGGATTTTCAAATTACCGCCGGCTCACTCTCTCATCGTGCGGCAAGACGGAACGTATGAGCTCGAGCGATACTGGGTGCCTTCTTTTGCATGCAATGAAGATATGACACATGATGAAGCCGTCTTAGCCATTGACGCGGCGATGCGTGAGAGTGTGCGTTATCACAATGTTGCCGATGTCGAAGTAGGAAGCTTTCTTTCAAGTGGGATTGATTCCAGTTATATGGCGGCATCGCTTGTGCGTGAAAACCCTGATATCAAAACCTTTACCGTGGGCTTTTCCGAATATGGATCTGAGATGGGGGAGCGTGATGAGATCTCATGGGCAAAAGAGCTCGCGGACACGCTCTCAATTCAGAACTTCAACCATCATATTATCGAGGAAGAATACTGGGAGGTACTTCCACGCGTTCAATGGTTTATGGATGAGCCTTCAGCAGACCCTTCTGCAGTCGCTCTTTATTTTGTCGACCAGCTTGCGGCACAGCAGGTCAAAGCCGTGCTGTCTGGGGAAGGGGCAGATGAATTCTTCGGCGGCTATAAGATCTATCAAGCCCCTCTTGCAAGCCAGAAGCTTACGTGGTGCCCCAAACCGCTTTTGCGCGGTGTTTCGAAGGTGCTTCGTGCGCTTGGGGTGCGCGGCGCGAATTATTTAGAACGCTCGAGCGAGTCAGTCGAGGACTGGTATTACACGAATGCCTGCGGTGCAGCTTTTACTGAAGCTGAACGAGAATGCGTGCTCAAACGTCCCATACAGGGCGCGTCACCGACAGAAGTAGTGGCAAAGGCCTATGCGGAAGCTCACGACCAAGATGCGCCGACACGCATGCAATACGTTGATTTTTATTATTGGCTCGTCGGCGACATTTTGTTGAAGACAGACAAAATGTCGATGGCGCATTCCCTCGAGAGTCGTGTTCCTTTTCTGGATAAAGAAGTCTTTAATGTGGCGCGCACTATTCCGACGCATCTGCGCGTCAGTGACTCTCAAACAAAGATTACCTTGAGACAAGCTTCTCTTTGTGCCATCCCCAAAGACTGGGCGCAAAAGGAAAAACTGGGCTTTCCGGTGCCGCTTGTCTTATGGCTTCGCGAAAAGAAGTATAACGATATGGCGCGCGCGTGGTTTACAAGTCCTGAGGCTGAGAAGTTTTTTAATACCGAAGAATTGCTGAAACTTCTTGATGAGCATATGGCGGGGGCGGATCGCTCGCGCAAGATCTGGATTATCTGGATGTTTCTTCTGTGGTATCGCATCTACTTTGTTGAGAAGCAAAAGCCGGCTTGTGAAGGTTACTTGTAGGATAGATACGCCCGAAGGCGTGTAAAGAGTTGACAGCCTTTTTTGACTATCGTATTATCTCAAGCGCTTGTTTTGTTGAACTGTTAATAAAGCAAGCGGCAGCTTGAAAATTACACATGAATTTGAGTGCCGAACATCAAAGAAATTGCTGGTACAGAATTTCTTTGACAGAAGGAACCAAAAACTCTCCGTGCGAAGAGAAAAGCTTTGCCATTTCTTGAAAACGAAGAGGTATTCGGTTTCTTATTGTTTGGGCGTGTGCC
>CAYPKC010000208.1:0-2454 GCA_964411215.1 uncultured Eggerthellaceae bacterium
ACAAGGTCGGTGGTTCAAATCCCTCCTCGACCACCACGATTTGTAGAAATAAGCCTGCGGGCTTCTTTTTTTTCTGGAAAGTTTTCGGTGAACGGTCAATTTTTTTTGTTGACCAGCTATACATAAATAATTATCATTTTTTTATGTAGAAAAAATGACCTCTTCGTGAGCGCTGAGAATGAGCAGATTTGCTCTTTATATAGGCTTTTTAAGCCAATAAAACGAGACATAAGTCGAAAAAAGCGAGAGAAGGGAGTTTAACCAATACTTCGATTTTGTAGAGTGGGAGTCTACTAAATCCCTAGTTGCTTGATATGACTAAGTAGCCCTAGATGCTTATTCGTATAGAGCAAAAAGACTTTTCCTTTGCCTCTCTCGTTTTGTTTATATTCAATTTCTATTAGATAGCGACATGGGTGTTTTTCTAGAAACACCATGTGCTACGGTCTTTTCTGGGAGGGGTATTGATGGACGGAAAAGAGTTCACAGTATCTGAGATTATTGACCGAGCAGGTATTTCAGCGCATACCTGGATCATTTTTGTCATCTTGGCTTTCGCTATGATTTTCGACGGCTATGACTTCATGATCGTCAACTCAACAAATTCGTATGTAGCTCCAACATTTTTCCCTGATGCGGCACCTTCGCAATTCAAGGCTCTGACCGGCTCCCTTACTACGTGGGGATTGCTCGGCATGGTTTTGGGCGGAGCTGTTGGCGGCATTATGTCGGATGCGATCGGCAGAAAGAAAATGCTTACGATAGCAGTTATCTTCTACGGCGTATTCACGTTGCCCCAGGCGTTTGCACCGAACTATGAAGTGTTCTGCGCATTCCGCCTTATCGCAGGCTTTGGTGTTGGTTCTTGCATCCCGGTCGTTACAACCGTATTCTCGGAAAGTATGCCTTCAAAACAAAGAGGCATCTTCGTAACGTTCGGCATGGCATTCATGGTAGCCGGATGGGTTGTTGCTGGTTTGGTCGCTGCACCAATCAGCTCAGCTGCGGCTCCTATTATTCCGGGCTTGTGCGGTCAAGAGGGTTCAATCACCCTTGCTACCGGCAATACCGCATGTGAGAACTGGCGTATTTGCTATTTGATCGGCGCGCTGCCGATTATTTACGGCATCATTCTCATCTTTGTTATGCATGAAACTCCGCACTGGTATGCAAATCACGGCATGAAAGAAAAAGCATGCGCTCGCCTCGAGCAGATCGTCAAGGCAACGCGTCATGTCGATGTTGACTTTGATCCCAATCTTCTGGTTGTTCCGCCGAAGCCGGCAAAATCTGGACCAGCAGTTTTGTTCTCCTCAAAGTTCATTGTTGCGACCTGCGCAATTTGGTCAGCATACTTCGTCGGTCAGTTCTGCGTCTATGGCATGAATGCTTGGATTCCTTCTTGGTTCCAAGGATCAGGCTATACGACTGACCAATCTGTACAATTGCAGACATGGAACAATGTTGCTGCCATTGCCTCCAACATTGTGGTCGGATTCATTTCCGACGCCATTGGACGTAAACGTGCACTGTGGATCGGCTGGGTCGCTTGCATCATTGCTATCCTTGTTTGCGCCTTTACCGTACCAATGCTTCCGGGTACCGCTCCAGTAGCAGGCGAAATGCTTCCTGGTGGCAATCCTGGTAACTTCTTCCCCTGCATTCTGGTTATGTTGCTCTTTGGCTTCTGCCTCAATTATGCAATTACCGCGGTTCAGCCGCTTATGCCAGAGTCTTATCCAACGACTCTGCGTAACACGGGAACGTCTTGGTGCCAAGCATTCGCTCGTTTCGGCGGATCCGGCTCCTCCATCGTTCTTGGCTCTATCGCTACCGTGTTTACCTACAACGTTGTACGCAACGGTGAAGTTGTGGTTAATCAGGCAACAGGCAATCCGTACACAACGACTGACTGGTCGACGGTTGTTATGTTCCTGATCATTCCATTTGCATTAGGCTTGGTATGCACGCTCTTGTTTGTAAAGAACACGGGCGGAAAGACAATGGACCAGCTACAAACGTACATGGACGAGAAGCCATTGTCGGAGACAGACGGCAATGCAAGGTTCTGGATAATGATTGTCATCGTTGTTATCAACTTCGTTGGATGTATCGTTATGCCGCTTGTCGTACCTGGCTTTGCAGCTCAGCCTTACGCTCTGCCCGTTATGCTTATCGCTATGGTTGCTCCGTTTATCTACTTCTTCATATTCGGAGTTATGGGCGTACAGAAAGAAAAGGCGAACAACTGCTTTGCCATAAAGTAGCTTGAGAGACATCTCAAAGAGCTTCCTGTCATAGGGCGCTCAACACGAAAAGCGCTGACGGCGGGATCGGGATTTCACTCCCGATCCCGCTTTTTTCGCTCCCAAAACAGGACAACGGAGACGTAGCATATTTTGCCGGTTTTGCCCGGATTAATAACTTAACAAAGGAGAAAGATTGTTATATTTT
>CAYPKC010000209.1:0-2446 GCA_964411215.1 uncultured Eggerthellaceae bacterium
GCAGATGACAACGCAAACATTATCTATGGCCAGATTATTGACGAGGACATGAAAGATGCTGTTCGCATTACTGTCATTGCCACGGGATTCAAGGCAAATCCTCAACAGTCTTCCATGAACTTTGCTGGCAATATTGCCAATGATATGTTTGCTTCTACCACCGAGGCTCCTTATACGCCTCAGCAGAACTATCAGGCACCGTCTCCTGCCCATGCCGCACGCGGAACCGTTGGCGGCAATGATTTTACTGACGACGAATATATCCCTGACTTCTTGAAGCGCCAATACTAATTCGTCATGGTCGCGGAGTAAGGCAAACGTTGCCTGAAGAAAAACTACCTTTACCTGAACTTGCTTGTATAAGCAGTTCAGGTATATCTTTTTTCACCGACAACAAGCTCTTTGAGGCGCGGGGTGTGCGTGTTGCCTTTACGACCCGCAAAGGCGGCATGAACGAAGAGCCCTATAGCGGGCTCAATCTCGGCTCCCATGTCGGCGACAACCCAGATCATGTCCTGAGGAATAGAGACCTTGTTCAAGAGGTGCTCTCGGGTGGCACCATTAAAGAACTGATAACGCTCAATCAAGTCCATGGTAAAAACGTTGTCACGCTAGAAACCGCCATGCCTCAAGACATTATGCGCATTCGTGAAGAGTGCGCAGAGGGTGCAGACGGCATCGTAATCGATGCGTGCAATGTTGCCGCGCTCTTATGCTTTGCTGACTGCATGCCTATCATCATGGTTTCTCCTACCGGAGCGTTTGCCGTCGTGCATGCGGGATGGCGCGGCGTTATGGCGCGCATCGCACAACCGGCGCTCGATGCGTTGTTGCGCACATCTGGAGCGCAAGTTTCCGCCCGCGATATCAATGTCTATATCGGACCGTATATCCATGCTGAATGTTTTGAAGTATCGCATGAGATTTCTCAACAGTTTGAAAATGCTTTTGGATCCGACGTGTGCACTGCGCCGAGACATATAGATTTAGGGTATGCCGTAAAAAAGACGCTGAATGACCTCGGGGTTGAAGCAAACCGCATTGCAGATGTTTCTTATTGCACCGTATGCGCCAATGAGCTTTTCTATTCGTATCGAGCAGAACAAGGAGTATGCGGAAGGCATGGCGCCATCGCGTTTCGCCAAGAAAGAAACGGCGCGTGTGGCGGAAGCAAAACAGCATAAGAGTTGACGGGAGCACAGAGTGGGCATTGCAGAGAGATACAAAACAATACGCTCAGAAGTTGAGGAGGTAGCGCGCGAGGCAGGACGAGATCCCAAAGACGTCACCCTTGTGGCGGTGTCTAAAACGGTTGGCGTTGACGGCGTAGCTGAAGCAATCAGTGCCGGAGCGACAGATTTTGGCGAGAACCGACCTGAGCAGCTGATGGAAAAGTATGCTGCCTTTCCACAGGTTAACTGGCATTTTATCGGCAATATCCAATCGCGGCGTATCAAGGATATTGTGCCGTGCGCTTACATGATCCATTCGCTTTGCAAACTCGAGCATGCAAAAAAGATAAACGACGTCGCAGCTCGCTTAGGCAAAGAGCAGCGCGTACTTGTTGAAGTGAATGTTTCAGGAGAGCTGTCAAAAAGCGGCATTACGCCAGAAGAAGCACCGGCATTTTTGAGAGAGCTTGAATCTTTTGCAAACCTTCGCGTGTCAGGCCTCATGACTATGGCGCCGGAAGGAGATCTTTCTGTTGCGAAAACCTGTTTTGCTGACCTTGCCCAGCTCGAAGATGAATTGCGAGAACAAGTTTTCTCACTCGACGGTGAAAACGCTTTAGCCTTCAATCAACTGTCCATGGGCATGAGCGAAGACTGGCGTGAGGCAGTACAGGAAATGTCCACAATGGTCCGTATTGGGAGAGCAATTTTCTCAGATGACTATCATAGCCTATAATGACATCATATCTGTAAGGTATCTTCGTTTTGATACCACTAGCCAATAAGGAGAAACCAATGGCAAACGGCTTCCTCGGCGATATCAAATCTCGTTTCGGTTTTGGCGGGAATAAAGAAGACGACTATGACGAGGCATACGAAGAATACGATGAGTATGATGACTATGACGAATACGACGAGTATGACGACGACTATGATCCCTATATGGATCGCAACCCCGTAACGACGCGGGGCAGCAGATCAGATAGCGGTCTTCCGCGCCTTGTGTCCATGGATGACGCGCGTGATAGCATTCACAATTCTTCCTTTAGCAGTGCAGGAAGAAGTACGCGCAGCTCTTCAGTGAGATCATACGGAAGAACCATGGTTGATTCTTCTCTTCCGCCGACCATGACAGCTGAAGGCACGGCTGCCGTTTCAGCTGCGTCAAATCGTCGTCAAGCAGAAGGGCTTGATGCGCTCTTTGGATCATCGGGCTCCTCTGTCGGCGCAGGCAGAGCGTGGAGCGCGGGACGCGGGGGGGGGGCGTGGGGGGG
>CAYPKC010000210.1:0-2445 GCA_964411215.1 uncultured Eggerthellaceae bacterium
ATTTTGCTGTCAGGTGGGACAACGGGGACGTAGCTTAATGTCCCATTTTGCTGTCAGGTGGGACAACGGGGACGTAGCTTAATGTCCCATTTTGCTGTCTCATTGCTTCGAAGGAAGGATGCGTGATGTGCGGTAGGTTCGTTATGCTGAACTATGACGAAGTCATAGATGTGATCAGAAGCATTGAAATGGACGCGCCCTACCTTATTGAACCCGATTGGCCGGCGAGCCGCCCGTCAGCCTATCCCGGCTCAATTGTCCCCATCATCACTGAGGCCGAAGGCGCTCTTTGTGCGCAGAGCCTGAAATGGGGATTTGAAGCGGACTGGCAAAAAGATCTTTTGTTCAACACGCGCCTTGAGACAGCGATCGGCCCTCGACCAGGTCTCTGGAAGAAACCGATCAACGAAGGAAGATGCATTGTCGCGACAGCAGGGTTTTTCGAACCTCACGCAACAGAGACGATTCGCAGTCCCCAAACGGGACGGCAGATTAAACGTCAGTACCTTTTTGATATGCCTGGCAATTACTCAACGCTGCTTGCTGCCGTGAGAGATACAGACGCTTTTTCCATTGTTACTACCGAGCCGAACAAGATAGTCGCGCCTATTCACAAAAGGATGCCACTGGTACTTCGCCGCGAAGAGGTGAGCGCGTGGATGGAAGGGGATTTCGAGAGTCTTGCGCATCTTGCCGACCGAAGCGCCATAGAACTTATCGCTCAGCCCGAAGATGAACTCACTGCTTCTGATATACCTCAGCAACAGCGATTGCTTTAACTGCAACGGCCACCAAAGGCCTTAGCCACCATCACCTCGCGCCTGAAACGCTCTACAACAGCGATTGCTATAACGTATCGCCATATACTTTCTCTTCGACAAACCATTTCGGATCTTCGTAGTACAAATTGGTTGTGGTCGTGCCGATTCTTACGACATAGCAGAGCCCGTCGCCACCCACGCGCCTTGAGGATTGGCGCCGCGGTTTGCTTACCTCGTCAAAGACATACGTTTTGCCGTCCCACCATAGCACCGAGGTGGGATGTATGGTTCCATCTTCGTCAACCCTTGTTGTGACGGCGACGTAGCGCTTCTTTCTCTCGCTTATGCCCTGCATAGCGCGCTACCTCAAAAAGCCTATCGGGTGAACCGTGTTGTCGCGCTTGATGTCGATATGCGCCATCATTTCATCCGTGAGCTCCACGCCGCGCCTAATAAGGGTATTGCCGAAGCGATTTCTGAGTTCATCGATGGCAAAATCGAGTTTTTCTGCAAGGGAGACCTGTTCTGCGTCACCAAAGAGATCGTGCTGGACGGGAACATCCATCGACACAAGGTTGGAAGTGTGGATGTGGATTGCGCGGATTGCGTGCTCTTCGTCAAGCGGCTGATTCTCGACCAGGAGCTCCAAGGCGGTATTCGCAATGTCTTTCGTGAGGCAGGTAGGAGTCTTAAGCGTGCGCTGCCGGGTGTAGCCCGAGAGATCTCCTGCACGGCGGATGCCAATCGCGATAGTTCGACAGCGCAGGCGCGACTCCCGAAGACGCTGCGCCACTGACTCCGAAAGTAGCCATAAAAGCGCTTTCGCATCGGATTTGCAGGTCAGGTCATGAGGCGCGGTCAGGCCGTTACCAATGCCTTTGATGTCATATTCAACATCTGCCCTCTCGTAATCCATGACCCGAACGGGACTTGCGTCTTCACCGCGGGCGAACGAGCGGAGCATCGGCCCTATTTTGCCGAACCGCTTCTGCAAAAAGTAGTCATTGGCACAGGCCAGATCCCCGATAGTCATGTACCCGGCAGAAACGAGTTTCTTTTTGGTGGCGCTGCCGACGTAAACCAGATCTCCAACAGGACGGCTCCAGGCGATCTCTTTGTAGTTGTCTGGCGTGATGGCGACGATGCTGTCCCCGGGGTCCATGTCGCTTCCAAGTTTAGCGAAGACCTTATTCCAGCTCACTCCGATGCTTACGGTGAGCCCAAGTTCCGCTTTGACGCGCTCCGATATCTCTTGCGCAACGCTCATCGCATTTCCTCCGAAGAGCGAAAGGGAGCCGGTGATGTCTATCCAGGCTTCGTCAAGGCCGAAGGGTTCTACAAGATCGGTGTAGTCGTAATAAATCAAGCGCGCAAGGCGAGAATAGCGTTTGTAAGCCGCATAGTCAGGCGGTACGACGATGAGGCTAGGGCATACACGCTTGGCCTCCCAAATGGCGAGACCCGTCTTTACGCCAGCAGCTTTTGCTGGGCGCGACTTCGCTAGGATGATGCCGTTTCGCTTTTTTGGGTCGCCCGCGACTGCGACGGGCTTTCCGCGTAGCGATGGGTCTATATGTTGAGCAACAGAGGCGTAAAACGCGTTCATGTCGATATGCATAACAGCTCGGCTCTGCGTTTGCGGCTGCATATGAACACCCCCTGCATAAGGTTATGTTGTCAGCTG
>CAYPKC010000211.1:0-2408 GCA_964411215.1 uncultured Eggerthellaceae bacterium
ACCGCTGACCTACGCATTACGAGTGCGTTGCTCTACCAACTGAGCCACATCGGCATTGCAACGTGACAGTATATCCCATATAGCTCACATCTGCGCGAATAAACACAAATCTCGCAAGCTATTCGCCCCTAACCCTCGTCAATGGCAAGCACAAGGCCGATGGGACAATGGTCGCTTCCTTCAACTTCATCGTAAATGCTTGCCGATTCAATCTTGTCGGCAAGAGAATCGCTCACGAAAAAGTAGTCGATACGCCAGCCCGCATTCGTGCGCCGCGCGCGACGCTGGTAGCTCCACCACGTATATTTATGTTCAACATCGGGATGCAAATAACGAAACGTATCGATGAATCCGGCATCAATAAGCTCGTTGATCTTCCCGCGCTCTTCATCAGAGAATCCAGAGACGCCGCGGTTAGGTTCGGGATTCTTCAGGTCGATATCGTTTCTCGCAACATTAAAATCACCGCACATGACAACGGGCTTTGGATCAGACGCACTGCCATCAGGCAATATGCCCTCTTCGAGCCCCTTGCAAAAATCACGAAACGCATCATCCCATTGCATACGATGATCAATCCGCGCAAGCTCCATTTGCGAATTCGGCGTATAGACATTCACGAACCAAAACTCATCGAACTCAAGCGCCACTATACGCCCTTCGGTATCCAGATAATCATTGCCAAGTCCATGAAGCACGCGCTGTGCCTCGCGCTTTGAAAACACCGCCGTACCTGAATAGCCTTTCCGTTCGGCGGAACTGAAGTATTGGTAGTAGCCCGGAAGATCGAGCTCGATTTGATCTGGCTGGCATTTGGTTTCTTGAACGGCGAAGATGTCAGCTTCAAACGTATCAAAGACCTCGTAGAAGTTCTTTTTCACAATCGCGCGAATGCCGTTGACATTCCAAGAGATGAACTTCATGCAATAACCTCCGCCTATCGTTTTGCCACATCAAACCTGAGGGAACAACGCTTCACAACGCCCGCTCCGCGATATGCGCGCGAGCATATCCCATACAAAATGCCCTCAGAAAGATATGGTATCCGCACTTCCTAGTTGCTACTTATGATAGGGCTCGCCCTTGTTGATCTTGAAGGCACGGTATATTTGTTCCAAAAGCACAACCCGCGCAAGATTGTGCGGAAGCGTTATCGCACCAAACGACCAGCGCTTATCGGCTCGCTTTCGCACTTTTTCGTCTACGCCGCACGAGCCACCCACAATAAAGCAGAGATCGTTTTGACCCTCGAGCGCAAAGTCATGAAAAGCCGCCGCAATACCTTCACTGGATATAAGCGTGCCTTTTATATCGAGCAGAATGACCGTCGCGCGCTCTGGAATTGCCTGTAATATAGAGCAACTTTCTTGCTTGACTGCTTGGGCGGATCCCCCCGCTTTCTGAGAATCAACATCTGCCAGCTCAACAATGCGCACATCAGCGTAGGGTTTGAGTCGCTTCAAATACTCGTCGCAGCTTTGCGTCCAAAAACGTTCTTTTAAACGTCCGACAGAAATGATAGTTATATGTAGCAATTTACACTCTCATTCTTCTTTGGCTGCGTCCCGCATTTCCTACCAGAGATCATTTTCGAACATGCGTGCACAAAGCTGTCCGCATACGAAGGCGCACTCAGTTGAGCCTACATAATCTTGTGCGCCATGAAGGCATTTGCGGCAAGCTCTTCATCGTCGTCAAGTTGCTCAAGCTGATACGGAGTCTGCCCCGTGCGTTTGGCATTGCGCTCAATCGCACGCGCTAAGAGCCAGTCGGCCACTTCGGGATTCTTCGCAAGCAACGTGCCATGCAGATAGGTGCCAAGCACATTTCCCTGCACAACACCATCGGCTGAAACGCCTTGGCCTTCCGCATCATTATTGCCTTTGCCCGTTTTCGAAACGACGCGGCCAAACGGCTGCATGCCTTCATCGAGATACGTGCGGCTCGCATGATTCTCATAGCCAATGACAGGATTGCTTGCGAGAAGAGAATCGAGCGCGATGTTGTCAACGAGTCGATCAGCCGAAGTACCCGGCCGCTTTGTCTCAATGTCCAACAGCCCCAAGCCCGGCACTTCCTCATCGCCAAGCAACCACGTGCGGCCGAGAATCTGATAGCCGCCGCAAATCGCAAGAAGCACGCCGTCTTCGTTGATAAAGCGCTCGATATCATCGCGCATCTCTACGAGCTCGGTGGAAGCAAGCGTCTGTTCGCGATCAGGTCCGCCGCCCAAAAAGACAAGATCGACATCGGCAAGATCAATGTGCTCGCCGTAATGCACTTTCCGAACGTCGACGGGAATGCCGCGCCACGCAAGGCGTTGTTCCAGGATGCGGACATTGCCTCCATCGCCGTAGAGGTTCAAAAGGTCAGGAAGAATGTGCGCGATCACAATCGGGTGGTCGGAA
>CAYPKC010000212.1:0-2396 GCA_964411215.1 uncultured Eggerthellaceae bacterium
GGTTAGAGAGGCTAGAGGAGCTAGAGCTGGACAATGCTATCTGCGCGAAAGTCGATGTCACTAACATTGATGAGATTAGATCTGCAGTCAATAAGGCGGAAGCTCAATATGGTTCCATCGACCTATTGATCAACTGTGCGGGTGTGATGCTCCTCGGTAATTTGGAGAACCAAAGCCCAAAGGAATGGCAGCAGATGCTCGACACTAACGTCATGGGTGTCATGAATGGCATGCAGGTAGTGATGGATTCCATGAAGGAGCGCCGTCACGGAACTATAGTGAACGTTTCTTCCACGGCAGGCGTTGAATCCGTTGCTAATCATGCGGCATATTGCGCGAGCAAATTTGGGGTAGTGGGATTGTCGGAAGTTGCTCGAAAAGAGCTCGCTCCCTTCGACGTGCGCGTGATTCTTGTGTGCCCAGGAGCTGTGGATACGGAGCTTCTTGGACATACTACGAACGAGGAAGTGAAGGCAGGATACATTGAGTGGAGACGCGCGAATAAGGTCGACTCGATAATCCCTGAAGATATCGCCAATACGATTTATTTCGCATATAGCATGCCTCAAGGCGTCAACATTCGCGAGATTCAGATAACAGATACACATCAAGACTAGCTGATCTTTTGGCTATAGAGAAAGCCGGAAGGGAATCTTGACTCAGCGAGTTAGGGTTATCAGCCGATATGCATATGAAGCATTCAATCGATGACAAAGCGTTCGAGCAGCTTCTTAATGAAGTCACTCATTATATAGATGCAGTTTACGTTGAAGATGAGATTACAGCATCATTTACCCCCATCGTTTCTGAGGAATGCATTTGTGCTCCTCAACTTGCGCCATGTGGTTATGGCGCACTGCCGACAGAGCAAGACGAAGACAACACTGAGTGGGACAACGGGGACGTAGCTTATTGTCCCGATTTGTCTCGTCGCGAAGCGCAACGGGACAATAAGCTACGTCCCCAATGTCCCACACGCGGGATAGCAGATCGCACCAACACTGACCTTGCCTCACGGCTCGAACAGCTTGACGAGTCCTTTGCTCGTACAGTCATGCGACTAATTGACGAGCGTGGAATGCGTGATGCCGATGTTTACAAACGCGCCAACATGAGTCGGCAACTGTTCGCCAAGATTCGCAAAGACAATGATTATCGTCCCACGAAAAGAACGGCTTGCGCATTGGCATTCGCATTGGGACTTAACCACAATGATGCGCTTGCGCTGTTATCACGAGCAGGCTTTACGTTGTCGCATAGTTCGAAATTCGATGTCATTATCGAATACTTCTTAATGAATCACATTCACGATATTCAGCAAATCAACATGACGCTGTATTCATTTGACCAACAAATTCTTGGATAAAGCAGTCCTGAAAGAAAGCGAGCATCGCAAACGTATAGAGCACTTCCGCAAATGTCGCTTCGCGGTTTACCTATGCGGCCATCGCGCAGCGTAAAGTTTCCTTCTGTTAGCAATCAATACAAGGAGGCAAACAATGAAAGACTATACCGAGATTGTATTCATACTGGATCGCAGCGGATCAATGGCGGGGCTCGAAGGCGACACGATTGGCGGTTTTAATTCCGTGTTGCAAAAGAACAAGGAATGCGAGGGAGCAACAGTAGTCTCCACCGTGCTTTTCGACGATCGCATTGATGTCATTTGTGACCGCAAGGACATCAAGGACATCAAGCCGCTTACGAGCAAAGAATACTATGTGCGCGGATGCACGGCGCTGCTGGATGCAGTTGGGGAATCCATTGAGCACGTGAGTAAAGTCCAGAAGACGCTGCCGAAACATCATCGCGCAAAGAATATCATGTTTGTTATCACGACTGATGGCTACGAAAACGCAAGCCATGAATTCAGCTATGAGAAGGTGAAAGCGCTTATCGAGAAGAAGACGAAAAAGGGTTGGGAATTCATCTTCATGGGAGCAAACATTGATGCCGCAGCAGAAGCAGCACGCATTGGTATTGCGGGTGATCATGCCGCTCAATACTGCGCCGATAGCTTGGGTACGCAGGCGGTCTTTGGAGCGATCGATCATGCGGTGTGTCAGTTGAGCGCCGGTGCTGGCATCACGGGGTCATGGAAACTTGACATCGAAGAAGATATGGCAAGAAGGTAAGGCTGATCATTAAAGCATATATAAGGGATTGGAGAGCTCTATGAGTGAGAAAGAAAGCAATCTTAACTGGTTAAAACCCAGCAAAGAGGACTACGCATTTGTTGAAAATGCAGCAAAAAGCGAATCTGCATCACCAGACGGAAAAGAGAAAGATGCAGTAACAAGGGTTGGTGAGTTCGAATTTGCAATCTCTGATTCGAATGAGATAGTGAGGATCCTGGCTATTGTCATAGCCACCGAAGATCCTGAGTTGTTTTGTAG
>CAYPKC010000213.1:0-2394 GCA_964411215.1 uncultured Eggerthellaceae bacterium
GTGAACGCCTTCAACGGCAAGAGCGTTGACAACATCCATATAGAGTGGCTCGCCAATGCTGCCCGGCTCCTTGGTTCTATCCAGTACGGCGATCTTTTTCGTGGTCTTCGGAAGAGCCGCCACAAACTTATCTGTTACAAACGGACGATAGAGGCGCACTTTCACAAGGCCGACTTTCTCGCCTTGGGCACATAGATAGTCAATAACCTCTTCAGCGACATCGCAGAACGACCCCATGGCAACAATGACGCGGTCTGCATCGGTGGCGCCATAATAGTTAAAGAGTTCGTAGTTCGTGCCAATCTTCTCATTGACCTTATGCATATATTCTTCCACGACAGACGGAAGCGCATCATAGTGCGCGTTGCAAGCTTCCCTATGCTGGAAGAAAATGTCGCCATTCTCATGGCTTCCACGCATGGATGGATGCTCTGGATTGAGCGCATGTTCTCTAAATGCACGCACGGCATCCATGTCGCACATATCAGCCAAATCTGCGAAATCCCAGACTTCGATCTTTTGCACTTCATGGGAAGTACGGAAGCCATCGAAGAAATTGATGAAGGGCATTTGGCCCTTTATTGCAGACAGATGAGCCACGGCAGAAAGATCCATAACTTCTTGCACGTTGCTTTCTGCGAGCATGGCGAAACCAGTTTGCCTGCATGCCATAACATCTGAATGGTCTCCGAAAATGTTCAACGCGTGCGTCGCAACCGTTCTTGCAGAGACGTGGAATACGCCGGGTAGGCGTTCTGCGGCAATTTTATACATGTTGGGGATCATGAGGAGAAGACCTTGTGAGGCCGTGTACGTAGTCGTTAAGGCACCCGCATCAAGAGAGCCATGCACGGCACCGGCCGCGCCAGCTTCAGATTGCATTTCACACACTTTGACCGTGGTACCGAAGATGTTCTTCATGCCGTTTGCAGCCCATTGATCCACATAATCAGCCATCGGGCTTGATGGGGTAATGGGATAAATGCCAGCAACTTCGGTAAAAGCATATGAAACATACGCTGCAGCATTATTGCCATCCATTGATTTCAGTTCTCGAGTCATGACTCTCCTTTGTTTCATCTGACTTGAATGCATGGATAATAGCAATCTCGGCGGTCATTCCTTTTTAGATATCGCCAAAACCTGCTAATCGGATACATGGTTTATCTGTTCGGTATGAGAATTGCACGGATAAGTTAACAATTTGAGATCAATTTGAACCTGAATAATATCCACATAAAACGCTTTAGATAATTATGCAAGGCATAATCATGTCCGCTATAATTGTTTTCAATGGTTGTGCATCGGGGCTGGCGCCCCTAAACCTATACGGAGGGAAGACATGAAACAACCGAAACTCACCCGTCGAGGCTTCCTGGCTGGAACCGCAGCAACTGGCGCAGTCGCCGCAATTGCGCTATCCGGATGCAGCTCCGGTGGCTCATCTGAAGCTTCAAGCTCAGCATCTTCTGATGCGAGCACCCCGACGGCGGCCAAGGCTATCACCGCTGCAGCTGCCTATTCCTCAACCAACTGCAACCCAATTGCAAACAGCTCGGCTCTCATGCTTGCAGCAACCTGGCATGTCTTCGAAGGCCTTTATGATCTGGACCTCAAGGACTACACCGCTTACAACGCTCTTGCAGCTGACGAACCGGTTAAGGTTGACGATCTTACCTATGAGGTTACTCTCCGCGATGGCGCCAAATTCTCCGACGGCACCGATGTAACCGCTGCTGATGTTGTCAATTCCTACAAGTGGAACATGACCGACGACACCTATGGTTCATTCTTGACCTTCATCAAAGATGTTGCCGCAAAAGACGACACCACTGTTACCTTTACGCTCAACTACCCGTTTGAGAGCCTTCTGAAGACTCGTTTGACCATTGTTAAGATCTTCCCTGCAAAGGATGCAGAGTGGCCGGCAGGCGTTGCTATCCAGTATCCGTGGCCGAAAGATGCAAACGACAAGGATATCGACAAGCCGCAGATCGCAGACGATTCTCCTTTGAAGACGCTGCCAGTCGGTACTGGTCCTTGGGCTTATGAGTCCATCAACGGCGACGACGGTGGCACGATCACCTTCGTTCCGAATGAGAACTACAACGGCAAGTTCCCGGCAACGTGCGAGAAGATGGATTGGAACATCCTGCTTGATGCAACGTCTCGTACCACGGCTATCACCGATGGCTCAGTCCTTGCTATCGAGAGCGTGCCTGATGCCAACGCTGACCAGATCGCAAATTCTGGTGCTGCTGTTGAGTATGTCCCTGGCTTTGCTCTTCCGTTCCTTATGTTCAACACCAAGAAGGCTCCATTTGACAACGTCAAGGTACGCCAGGCCTTCTTCTATGCTATCGACTATGAGAAGCTGATTGCAAATCAGATGGA
>CAYPKC010000214.1:0-2391 GCA_964411215.1 uncultured Eggerthellaceae bacterium
AGCTCAACTGGCTACATTTGACCAGATCGTAGAAGTCCGCGGTACCGGACTCATGCTTGGCGTTGAGCTTGCAAGCGGCATTGACGCACCCAAGGTTGTCCAGTCCGCCCTTGATGCCGGACTCATTATTAATGCGACAGGACCTTCGACGCTCCGGTTCTTGCCGCCCCTCATCTGCACGAAGGCAGATGTCGATGAATTCATTGTCAGGTTAGGGGAGGCTTTTCGACGATGATGTTCGTCTGATCACTTTTACCACCACCCCTTTTACACGTAAAGATTGCGACCGTCTTCATCACACAAATAAGCGCGGTCAGACACCTGACAAGGAGAAAACTATGTCTAACACCAAAGAAAAAGCAGTACTTGCCTATAGTGGCGGCCTCGACACCAGCGTTTGCATCAAGTGGCTTCAGGAGAACAAAAACCTCGACATTATTGCTGTGGTTGGCGATGTGGGACAGGACAATGAAGGTCTTGAGAAAATCAAACAGCGCGCCCTTGATACCGGTGCTATTGATTGTCTCGTGGTCGATATGCGCGAAGAATTCGCGAACGATTTCCTCACCACCGCCATTGCCGCCAATTCGCTCTATGAAAACAAGTATCCGCTACTGAGCGCACTTTCACGTCCCATTATCTCCAGGCATCTGGTAAATGCCGCGCACAAGTATGGTGCGAAATACATTGCGCATGGATGCACGGGCAAGGGCAACGACCAGGTAAGGTTTGAGTCAAGCATCAAGATGATCGATCCGTCCCTTGAGATTTTGGCGCCCGTCCGCGAGTGGGAATTGACTGACCGCGACAGCGAGATGGACTGGGCTAAGGAGCACGGTCTTGAAGTGCCAACGACAAACGACAAGCCGTATTCCATCGATGACAATCTGTGGGGCCGCGCTATCGAATGCGGTGTTTTGGAAGACCCTTGGAATGAGCCGCCCGAAGACATTTGGGAAATCACCACAAGCCCCGAAAATGCTCCTGACAAACCTACGTATATCGAGCTCGGGTTCAAAAGCGGTGTGCCGTGCTCTATCGACGGCAAAGAGATGAGCCTGCTCGACATTATCGTGAGCATGAACGAAATCGCTGGCTCAAATGGTTTCGGTCGCATCGATATTATTGAAAACCGCTTGGTTGGCGTAAAGAGCCGTGAATGCTACGAGGTGCCAGGCGCGCTAGCCATTATTTGCGCCCACAAAGCGCTTGAGGATCTGGTGCTAGAGCGTGATCTTCTGCACTTTAAGCTCAACGCAGAACACGCCTGGGCCGATGCGGTCTACAACGGGCTTTATTTCTCGCCCCTTAAAATTGCCCTTGATGCATTCTTCGCAGAAGCTCAAAAGCACGTGACCGGCGTTGTTCGCATGCGCTTCTATAAAGGCAACTGCGACGTTGTCGGCGTGAAGAGCGACTACTCGCTCTATGACTACGGTCTTGCTACCTATGATGCAAACGACACGTTCAACCGTGCATCGGCTAAGGGCTTTATCGAGCTTCACACCCTGCGCAATCTTGTGTGGTCGCAAAATCGTCACGAAGAGGGCGTCGCTGAACCGCAGATGGTGCCCGCCGATGACACACAAGACGAATTCTCCCACTAAGGCGGTATGACAGATGGCTTTATGGTCAGGGCGCTTCGAAGACAAACCCGATGATTTTACCCAGCGTTTTGGAAGCGCCTTTCCTGCAGACGAGAGGCTCTATGCCTACGACATCCAAGGATCCATTGCCCATGCGCAGATGCTTGCAGCGCAAGGGGTTATAACCCACAAAGACGCTGAGGATATCAAACAAGGTCTTCTTGCCATTAAGGCCGACATGGAAGCGGGATCATTCGGATTCAACGATGAAGACGAAGACGTGCATATGGCCGTCGAGGCCGAGCTGACGCGCAGAATCGGAGAAGCGGGTGCGCGTCTTCATACCGGGAGATCCCGTAACGATCAAGTTGCCACGGACTTGCGCCTCTATGTGAAAGAGCGTGCATCTAAGCTCATGCAAGCCAACCTTGAGCTTCGCGAGGCGCTTGTGGCACAGGCGGAAAAGAATAAAGATGCCATTATGCCTGGCTATACTCATCTCCAGCATGCACAGCCGGTTCTTTTTTCGCATCATATGCTTGCGTACGTGAATATGCTTGCGCGGGATTTCAAAAGGATCGCCGCTGCTCGTGACTTTGCTGACGAAAACCCTTTAGGAGCCGCAGCCCTTGCGGGAACAACGTATCCGCTTGATCGCGAACAAACCACGTGTGCCCTTGGTTTTGCGCAGCCCATGGCAAATTCGCTCGATGCTGTGTCTGACCGCGATTTCATGGTTGATTTGACCTATGCGTGCAGCATGTCGATCCTCCACCTGTCGCGTCTGTGCGAGGAAATCATCTTG
>CAYPKC010000215.1:0-2388 GCA_964411215.1 uncultured Eggerthellaceae bacterium
GCAATGCATCTGAGATGACAGTGGAGGGCACACAGCTACAACCTGCCTTGACGCACACCTATGGAACAGGTGAGGCGGCACTTCCCCCGGAAGAAGCAGTCGCCTCATTTCCCACCACACCGAAAGCTGTCATTGAGGCGCCCTTGCGCTCAGGACCACGCATTCTTGCCTATCACCCTAAAGGCGCATATGCAGCACTTCTCTGTGAGCTTGCCTGCACGCTAATCATTTATCGCATAGAAGACGGTGTGCACTGGGATGCCCTTGGCGTCTATGACTTGCTCGAAGGTAGTGACAGCGCCATCCAAGGCGTCCATGAGCAAAGCACCACACCTCCGCTTGCCGCCCACGTTGCCTTCTCCCCTGACGGCGCCTTCCTTTATGCCTCTGTTCGTGGTGTTGATACCGTATCGGTCTACTCGTTCGATACCGCTACAGGGGATGCGCACCGATGTGCCACGTATTGGACAGGGGGAGCCGGTCCCCGACACTTCTCGCTGAGTCCCTGCGGCAGTGTCCTTGCGGTAGAAAACCAATTAACCAATACCGTGGTTCTTTTTTCGCGCAATAAGAAAGACGGAACGCTTACGTACGCAGATACCTTTACGTGTCCTTCGCCAAGCTGCAGCCTCTGGCTTGAGCAGTAACGCTGCGAACACGTGAGCGAGCACGTGCCACGCATTCATAAGTAACGCTGTCTTGCCCCTTCTATCCTTACTGCACCGTAAGGTAAATGTAAGGCGAATCGATGGCAACGGACCTTGAGGTATTTCATCATATCCCAAGGAGCAAAGGCCATCGAAGGGACACCATGTACGTAAAACTTGCCTTCAGGAATGTACGTCGCAGTATTGCTGATTACGCCATCTACTTTGCAACCCTTGGCTTGGCGGCATGTTTGCTGTATGTATTCGGCTCAGGCACAGCATATGTTGCACCGTCCGCTTATTAGCCTCCTCACAGCAGATAAAAAACGTGAGCGCAAAACTACACCTTCGAAGGCAGGTAAGGTATGTGAAGGAATCGGTGGCCTTACGCTCCTTATCCTTGTCTGGGGAGCCGCCCTTTTCGCGCCTGGCTATTTTGTCGCCTTCATTATTCCGTGCGGTATAGCAGCAACTCTTGGCACCATTGCGGTCGCAGCAGCCATTGCAGCGCTCTATTACGTGCTTACCGTCAACTCAAGCACACATACTGTTCTTAAAAAGAAAAGTCTTTGCAGTGTTGAAACATAAGAAGTGCGCTTTGGCACTATACTCTTCTCAGTTCCCTCCTTTGCGTGTGGAGGATATATTCAACATGAGGAGCATGCATTATGTCTCGCATTTACACTTCAATCGACCAGCTTGTCGGACACACTCCTTTGCTCGAGTTTGCCCGCATTGAAAAGATCAATGATCTTGACGCATGCGTGCTCGGCAAACTGGAATATTTCAATCCAGCCGGTTCTGTCAAAGACCGTATCGCAAAAGCCATGATCGATGATGCGGAAGTATCGGGCCTTTTGCAGCCGGGCGCAACCATTATTGAGCCCACCTCAGGCAATACCGGCATTGGCCTTGCTTCAATTGCAGCAGCGCGCGGGTACAAGATCATCATCACGATGCCTGAGACTATGAGTGCGGAGCGACGCAAACTCATGAAAGCATACGGTGCCGAGCTTGTGTTGACGGAAGGCGCCAAGGGTATGAAAGGCGCCATACAAAAAGCGAATGAGCTTGCGGCAGAAATCCCGGGAAGTTTCATTCCAGGGCAATTCATCAATCCTGCAAACCCGGCTATCCACAAAGCAACAACCGGGCCTGAAATTTGGGAAGATACTGATGGTAGTGTCGATATCTTTGTCGCAGGTGTGGGAACAGGTGGCACGATTACGGGCGTTGGCCAATATCTCAAAGAGAAAAATCCCGCCATTCAGGTTGTAGCCGTAGAGCCAGCTGACTCACCCGTTCTTTCTAAAGGCGAAAGCGGCGCACACAAGATACAAGGTATCGGTGCCGGCTTTGTGCCGGATGTGCTCGATACAGCGCTCTACGACGAAGTCATTGCCGTTGAAAACGAGGACGCTTTTGCAACAGGTCGCCTGCTTGCCCATACAGAAGGAGTACTTGTGGGTATATCATCGGGCGCTGCAACATGGGCTGCGCTTGAACTTGCCAAGCGTCCTGAAAATGCCGGGAAGACTATTGTTGCCATGCTTCCTGATACCGGTGAGCGTTATCTTTCTACTCCCCTCTTTTCTGAATAAGGCAGAGCTTGTCTTCTGAATAAGTGAGAAGTCGTTCCTGAATAAGGGAGAAGTGTCGCGCTTGCAATTGCGCGTGCTCACAGAAGAATGGAATAAGAGAGTGAATTTGGCTGGGGTGTAGGGATTCGAACCCCAATAGC
>CAYPKC010000216.1:0-2347 GCA_964411215.1 uncultured Eggerthellaceae bacterium
CTTTGCCCATGAGCGTATAGAGAATTTTGATACGCGTGGTATCGGCGAAGACTTTGAAGAGATCGGCAAGGTCATACAAAAGTTCTTCTTCAGGCATCGTGTCAAAAAGGCACGATGCTTCGGTGCATTCGCAAGAATCGCCTTGTTCGGGGAAGTGGTTGCATCGTATGACGCGTTCCGCCTCATTCACGACTTCTGTAGCCTGCATCTCTTTATGATCCTGTGACGTCATTCAATATTCCTAACTCATAAACGTATGAACATCTGTTCATAAGTATAGAGATTGCAGCGTTGTTGTCAACTGTCGTGTGAAGAATGTTTGTGAGAAGGAGAGAACGTTGTGCGCCGGCAGGTAATACAGGGCAGCGCCATCCAGTTGATGTGGTGAAGATTTGCAACAAGTTTTAACGGAATAATCAAGGTAATCTTGCAATTGCGTATCAATGGAAAACACGCTGCGTAAGCATCATTTAAATGCGATAGATTTGGTTTCGAAAGGAGCCACTATGCATAACGAAACCCCTAAAATGCGAAAAGTCGAAGAGAATGCCCCGGTTGAGCCCGAACCGATTCCGCGGTTTGAGAAATTCGGCTTTGTGTCGTTGCAAGAGGTTCTCAATTGTCGCGATTTGGGTGGCATGCCGACAGAGGACGGTCGTCGGATCAAAAAGCGCAAGTTGATAAGATCGGCTGCGTTGCATGATGCTACTGCCGAGGATATGAAGCAGCTCGTTCGCATGCATGATCTTACGTACGTGATTGATCTTCGCGCGGAATATGAGCTGGAAAAAGAGCCTGATCCGTTGCCGCTCATGCGCGATATTGAATACATCAATTTGCCGGCGCTCTCAGATGATGCTATTGGCTTTTCGGGATTGAAGGATTTCGCGCACGATATGAAATACATGCGCAAGTTCACGCATGATCCTTTTGAGACTATTCGCGAGCTTTATCTGAAGTGCGTTTTGGGCGAGTACGGCATAGCGGCCTATAAGCGCTTTTTAAACGACTTGCTTTTTGAGGGGAATGGGGCGACGCTTTGGCATTGCACCCAAGGCAAAGACAGAACGGGCCTTGCGGCTCTTTTCGTTGAGTATTCGCTGGGAGTTGCGCCGAAAGATATTCGTAAGGATTACCTTGCTACCAATCTTTTCATTCGTCCGTGGGTCGACAAAATGAACGACCTTATGCGTATCAAGTTTCTGCGTGGCTTAGGAGCCGATATTGAGGCGTACGCCTATGCGAATATGCAGTATTTAGACGCTGCGCTTGAAGCGATTTGCGACAACTATGGATCGCTGGACAACTACATTACCAGGGCGCTTGATTTCGATCATGAAAAGCGTCGGAAGCTGCAAGATATCTATTTGGAGTAAGGCTTGCAGCGAGCGAATGCATCTGTGGTTTATAAGCTGTAAACAGGTTGCTTCGGTCATCTGATCAAGAAAATGAGATCAAATGACGATGATATGTAGAGGCAAAACTCAGGATTATGTTTACGGGCTTTGAGAAGTTTTCTAAAAGAATTATATATTGCTACCTATTATTGCCTAACGGCTTATAATGCAACAAATATTCTGTAGATAAATACTCTGCACATTGGTTTTATCTAAGTCAGGAAATACTACTGAAAAGGTGAATCCATGGATATTCAAGGTACGTTTGCAGACAACATGAGATCGTATCGAAAGGCAGCTGGGCTTTCGCAAGAAGGCTTGGCGGAAAAGACAGGACTTCATCGCACCTATATTGACGGAATTGAGCAATGCCGCGTCAATTTGAGCTTGAAGAACATATCTAAGATTGCAAAGGCGCTTGATGTCGAACCTGCAGTTTTGCTGGCACGCAATGCGGGTGATCTTAACGAGATTAGCGTGCGATCGGCAATGAAGCCTTATGCAGAGAATCCCAATAAAGTGCAGCATTTCGGGCCAGGCGATTATGCGCTGTGCATTTGGACTGAAGACGGTCTGGAAGTTGAGCCGATCACAGTCAAGAATGAAGATTTGACTATGCGTATCTTGTGCTCTTTGGCTGCAAGCGATCTTGATGGGGACATCGTTGAAATTTACGAGAAGATCCAAGGTAAAATCTACGACTTCTTTGACGGGATTGAATAAGGTTTTACGTGACGCCTTCTTGTGCGTGTGATGGGGACTTGTAAAGCGCCCTTCCGTTAAGCCTGTCGCATGGTGCTTATTTCGGCTTTTCGTGTGGGTCATATGGGTGTTCCTTCATTAAGCTTTGATTAAACCTTCTCGATATGTTTGCTCATTCACTAGTATGTATGCAGGGCCTATTGGGTTTACTGAGTCTGCATACAGAGTTCTGTTGGGCTCATAGAACA
>CAYPKC010000217.1:0-2295 GCA_964411215.1 uncultured Eggerthellaceae bacterium
TGCGCGCATGGCGTCTTCGAAGCCTTCTTGCTCGTTCGCGCATTTCTCGGCCGGATCGGCCTGGTCGGCTTCCATGTATTCGCCAGTGAGGGATTTAACTATGAACTCGTCATTCAGGTCGTCTTCGGTGATCGTGCCATCGGCAAGATAGCTGTCGAGTATAGCCTGCTTCTCTTCATCGGTTTTGGGAAGGTTCGCCACATCCATGTTCTCCGTGGAATACAAGGTATCGCTTCCCGGAATTACATTGCCATTGGTGTCGATGATGCTTCCATCAAGCGCGAGATCTGCATAGATCCTATCAGGGTGCAATGCGGAGATTTCAAAGGGAGCGCTTTGCAACAAAGAATCAGTGAAAGCGACCTGCTGTTCGGTGGCAGTGCCGACCCGCTGTTCGCCGACAACGAGTTGCTGCTCTGCGACAGTATCGACCTGCTGCCCTCCAACAGATACAGCCTGTGAATCGCTGGCTTCAACAGTGTCGGCATAAGCCGGAGTAAGCTGGGAGAGAGGAAATGTGGGCATGACAAGAGCCACGGCAACAACGACTGACGCGATAATACGCAAGCCATTTTTCATTTTTGCTGAGAATAACCTTGTCAGCATCTGCGGACTCCCCTTTGTCCCCAACCGCAGAACAACATAGTTAATGCGAATTATACAAGGTCAAAAGGTATTTCATCAACGCCTAAACAGCACAATAGCCTGATGACACAGGACGGGGATAACTGATGACACAGGACGGGGATAATGTCATCAAATAATCCTATTTGATGACATTATCCCCGTCCTGTGTCATCAAAAGGGACAATAGGCTGCGTCCCCGTTGCCCCGTTGTGCTAGCGTTCTTTGCTTGTAGCGGTGAAGAATACAACGATTGCACATACGCATACCATCGACAGCAGAAGCAACAAGCCTAGATATTCATCCCCGGTATCAGCAAGCCCAGCGTCTGAGCCAAGAAAGCTAGCGTTTCTTGAGCCATCGTTGTTCGAACCACCTATGCCGCCGGAACCATTGCCGCCATCTGTGCCACCGTTAGAGCCACCATTGTTGCCGGCACCACCGCCGTTATTACCGCTTGAGCCATTGCCAGAGTTGCCACCGTTGCCGGAGCCGTTGCCTCCAGATCCATTACCATTCTGGTTGCCACTGTCGCCCCCATCGTCAAGAGGAACGATCTCAAGCGTATACAACTTCGTACGTGTAGGTTCAGCATCATGAGTGAGCATAATGTTCCAGATATCTGACGCATTGCCCCTTGCGGCAAGCGACAATGCAGCTATCGGATGGTTAGAGAAGCTATCCGTATGTGAAATCACATAACTTATCCCGGCGGGTACCTCTAAATCAAAATCCTCTGCCCTTGTAGGCATCTGCTCACGCTTCAACTTTATGCAAGCATACCCGCTCTCGTCCCAATCGATCTGTTGAATTCCCGCACTAGAAAGCTTCAAAGCCACGATGGTAAGTTCAGGCTTATCGGGTACCACCGGAGTGGTGAGCGAGTCAATATGTGCGGTCAACCTTCCTTCGTTTCCAGCTTTATCGTAGAACACAATTTCGTAGTCGCCATTGGCGGTATACTCATAGGTTCCATTGCCTTCTGCGAAGGTAATGTCCTCGCTAGGGTTGACCACCTGTACAATCATCTTGCCAGCCGCTTCATCCATACTGTAAACAAGCGAGGCGGTGGGAGGTGTTTTGTCTATCCAGTCAACCTTCGCTGTAGCAGAACCCGTGTTCCCAAGGGCATCTTCAAACTCGAAAGTAAACTCGCCGTTAGTGGCAAACGTGTGCGTGTCGCCGCCCTCACTTGTAATGTTTATAGGCTCTGACAAATCCTCAAGCGCAAGGGTCGCCGTGACATCTTTATTGGTGATCGTCGGTTTATCATAGGTGATGGTCGCCTTGGGCGCTTCGTGGTCGATCCAGTCCACGACGACGGGATAGCTGCCCTGCATATCGTCAGGATCTAGATACTGGAAGGCGAACTCGCCGCTTTCTGTGAACGTGTACGTGTCGTTGCCGCCGTTATTCATGATGCGATAGCCATCGGGAAGCTTGATGGTCGCTTCGACCGGATCCTTCGTCATCACGCCCGGCGCTGACGAAAAGTTCACTTCGACTTTCGGCGTGTGCTTGATCCAGTACACGTTGGCGGTGGCCGTGCCAGTATTGCCAGCAGCGTCACGCAACTCGAAGGTAAAGTCGCCGTTGGCGTCGAACGTGTGCGTTGCTCCGCCTTCGCTCGTGACGGTCACGCCCTCCTTGTCCGGCTCCACCGTCGCAACG
>CAYPKC010000218.1:0-2289 GCA_964411215.1 uncultured Eggerthellaceae bacterium
ACGTGGGGCGCTAGCAGAGCGGTACAATTGGCTCCGGCCCGGTGGACCCTTTTGGGCCCCCGTTGTCCCACTCTCCGTCCCCGTTGTCCCACTTTTGTTTTCGAAAGGATGAGACATGCTTAATCATTTTTGCAAGAAACCGCTTTGGGAATGCACGAAGACATTAGCTGCGGTAGCTCAAGGAGAGAAGGATGCCGAGGTAGTCATTAAGAATGCCTCGCTTGTCAATGTGTGCACGGCAGAAATCCAGCACGGCATTGATGTCGCCATTGCGGAAGGGCGCATAGCTTATCTGGGGCAAGCTGATCATTGCATTGGTCCTGACACCAAAGTTATCGATGCAACGGGTCAATACATTGCGCCTGGCTTTTTGGATGGCCATATCCACGTGGAGTCATCCATGATGGGAGCAGGCGAATATGCGCGCGCCGTCATACCGCATGGAACAGCTGGCATCTACTGGGATCCGCACGAGATCTGCAACGTATTAGGCCTCGACGGCGTCAAAGTCATGATGGAAGACGTCGCTCGCACACCTCTCAAGGCAATGGTGACAACGCCTTCTTGCGTTCCTGCGGTTCTTGGATTCGAAGATACAGGCTCTTCAATCGGACCGTGCGAAATCGCAGAAAGCATGACGTGGGATGGCGTCGTCGGCCTTGGCGAGATGATGAATTTCGTCGGCGTGCTCCAAGGCACAGACCACGCCCACGGAGAGCTGGCTGAAACGCTCAAGGCGGACAAGGTGGTAACGGGACACTACTCCATTCCAGAAACCGATCGGGGTCTCAATGCCTACATTGCCTCCGGCGTGCGTTGCTGCCATGAATCAACGCGGGCAGAAGATGCCCTCGCTAAAATGAGGCTCGGTCAGTATGCGCAGCTTCGCTATGGTTCTGCATGGCATGACCTGCCAGAACTTGCGCATGCGATCACAGATCATGATATCGACACGCGTTTCGCGAACCTTATTTCAGATGACACGCATCCCCATACTTTGGTAGAAGATGGCCACCTCGATCATGTACTGCGCGTCGCAGTGCAATGCGGCATTCCCGTGATTCAGGCTATTCAGATGATGACGATTAATGTCGCCACGTGTTTCCGCATGGATAACGAGCTTGGCTCTATCACGCCGGGCAAATGCGCAGACATCGTCTTCCTTGATGGACTCGACTCGCTCAATGTCTGTCGCATGATGATCGATGGCAACGTGGTGGCAGAAGACGGCAAGCCGCTTTTCGATTACGAACGATTCGCGTTCCCTGAGTGGGTAACGCACTCTATGCATATTGGTAACGCCATTACCCCTGAATCTTTCGTCATTAAAGCGCCCGAAGGAGCCAAGGACGGAGATGAAGTTGAAGTTCGAACCATAGAGATTATTCCGGGCAAAGTCGGCGCTTTTGAAACGCACGTTCAGCTTCCCGTGCACGAAGGTGAGCTCTCCAGTGATCTTACCCAAGACGTTTTAAAGACGTTTGTGTTCGAGCGCCATCATGACACGGGCACCTTTGGTGTGGGATTTACCAAAGGGTTCGGCATCAAGCGCGGAGCCATGGCGTCAACGGTGGCACATGATGCCCATAACCTCTTAGTCGTCGGCACCAATGATGACGACATGGCGCTTGCGGCAAACACGCTGATTGAATGTGGCGGCGGCATGGTTGTTGTCGCAGATGGGGAAGTGCTCGGACTTGTTGAGTTGCCCATTGCTGGCCTGATGAACGATCTGGGCGCCGAAGAGATGAGCGCGAAAGTCCATGCCCTTGAAGACACGTGGGCTGAAATCGGCTGCACCATGCCTTCTCCCTTTATGACGATGGCGCTCATTCCGCTCGCTTGTTTGCCAGAGTTGCGCTTGACCAATCGCGGTCTTGTGGACTGCACTATCTTTGAGTTTGTCGATCTGTTTGTGTAAGAAAGGAGCCATATGAAAGAAACGTTCCTGCAGGATTTTGAGTGGTATTTGCCTGAAGATGGAAATTTCTGGAATGTGGTGGGGGAGCAGGCTGAAGATCTGAAGAAGCTCGGTTTTACGCATGTGTGGTTGCCGCCCGCTTATAAGGGACAGGCGGGCGCATCCGATGTAGGCTATGGCGTCTATGACCTCTTTGACCTTGGAGAATTTGATCAAAAAGGCACGGTTGAGACGAAGTATGGAAGCCTCAATGAATATCTTGCGGCGATTGAGACGTTGCACGAAAACGGCCTGAAGGTCATCGGCGACATTGTGCTGAATCATCGCATGGGAGCCGATAATAAAGAGACGATCCAGGTGACCGCGTG
>CAYPKC010000219.1:0-2260 GCA_964411215.1 uncultured Eggerthellaceae bacterium
CTCCATCTGCTCGTTCCTCACTGGTACGATTCAGGGTCTCGTTTCCCTTTTGCTCATCCGCGCCATCATGGGTTGCGCTGAGGGTCCTGTAATGCCTGTTTCTCAGTCATTCATCATCCCGCAGTCTTCTCCGAGTCGTCGTGGCATGAACATGGGTCTTATGCAGGTTACGGCTGTCGGCATCTTCTCGACTCTTCTTGGCCCGATCATTCAGGTCGCTCTTGCAGAGTCCATCGGCTGGCGTGCAACCTTCCTCGTAACCATCGTTCCTGGCATCATCATTGCTATCTTCATTCTTAAGGTTCTCATCAACCCGAAGAAAGATATCGCTGTGGGCGCAGAGGCAGTTGCTGAAGAGCCTAAGGGCACCTTCCTGCAGGCTCTGAAGAACCGCAACGTTCTTCTTTCCATGCTCGGCACCCTGTTCCTGCTCCTGTGGTATGTGAACATGTTGACCTACTGCCCGCTGTTCCTCACCGAGGTTGGCGGAATGTCTCCTGCTGGTATGTCCATTGTTATGGCATGCTTCGGCGTGACGGCAGTTATTATCGGCTTTGCTCTTACAAAGCTCTCTGACATCATTGGCCGTAAGCCGGTTACTTTGGTTTCCACTATTCTTGCTGCTCTTGGCACTGTTCTCTTCATCGTTGCTGTAAGCGGCGGTCAGGCAAACAACATTCCACTTATGGCAATCATCGCGATTGTTACCTGGTTTGGTGTTGGTACGTGCGCAATGATCCAGTCCACGGTTCCTGCAGAGTCTTCTGACCCGCGCTTCACCGCTTCCATCATTGGTTCCAACCAGATGATCGGCGAGCTCATTGGCGCAACGCTTGGTGCTACCGCTCTTGGCTTCCTTGCTGACAGCATCGGTCTCACCAACTGCATGTGGATCCTTGCCGGATCTATCATCATCTGCTTCCTTATCTGCCTTGGCCTCAAGGAGTCTGCACCTCTCGTACTCGAGAAGCGTGCTGCTAAAAAGGCACAGGCTGCTTAATTAGAAGTAGTTTTCTGTAGCCGGCCTTTGTGCCGGCTACTTTCTTATTTATACCTATCTAAGGAGTTTTTTCATGGCTGGAAGACTTGAGGGTAAAGTTGCTCTTATTACTGGTGGCGGCGTAGGCATTGGTGCTTCTATCGCTAAAGCTTTTATTGCTGAAGGCGCAAAGGTTTGCATCACGGGTCGTCGTGAAGAGAAGCTGAAAGAATTTGCAGCTACTCAACCTGCTGACTGCATCACCTATTGTGCTGGCAGCGTCCGCGAGGTCGAGGATTGCCAGAAGATGGTTCAAGCAACCGTTGATGCGTTTGGCAAGCTGAATGTTCTGGTTAACAACGCTGGTATCGATCCCAGTGGCTTTGTGACCGATATTCCGATTGACACGTGGCAGTCTGTTATCGACACCAACGTTAATGGCGCTTTCTACATGATCCGCTTCGCCATCCCTGAGATGAAGAAGTGCGGCGTTGGCTCCATTATTAATGTTGCGTCTCTCGCTGGCGTTCGTGCAATTCCTGCAATGACCGCTTACTCAACCTCGAAGGCAGCTCTTGTCGGCATGACAAACTCTGTTGCTCTCGACTATGGCGACGACAATATCCACATCAACGTTTTGAGCCCGGGCGCAACCGCCACCGACATGCTCAAGAACTCGATGAAGGGTCTTGCAGACGCTATTGGTTCTGACATCGACGGCGCTCTTCGCTTCTTGACTCGTTTCAGCCCGATCAAGAAGGCTGTTACGCCTGATGAGATTGCACCTCTCGCGGTGTTCTTGGCAAGCGATGAATCCGCATTCATCACGGGTCAGAACATCCTTATCGACGGCGGCGCAACCGTTGTTGATCCTTGCGGTGCAGCTACCTCTTCTGGTGGCACCACCTGGGGCGCATAAGCGATCATTCCGATCACACGCTTTTGAAGAGCCGATGCTTTTGCATCGGCCCTTTTTCTTTCCCAAACGGGACAACGGGGACGTAGCCTATTGTCCCATTTTGCCTCTTGAGTGGGACAACGGGGACGTAGCCTATTGTCCCGTTTTACCCCCTCCAACATTCGCAGAGACGACATTATCCCTGTCTTACGTCACTTGGCATTTCTAAGGAAAGCTTACTTGTACGTCTGTGCACTTTGAACAAATATCTCTTACGGTTTTGAAATAAGAAAGAATGGTCTTCCTGTAGAATGAAGATAATATCCATAAGGCCTTTGGGAGGTGCCTATGAAAGAAGTCGATTGCATAAAGACCGGCAGTAT
>CAYPKC010000220.1:0-1333 GCA_964411215.1 uncultured Eggerthellaceae bacterium
CGCAACGATCGTAGCGAGAGGGGGCGTAACTAATGTTAAGTCCTAAACGTGTTAAGCACCGTAAGGTGCAGCGCGGTTCCATGAAAGGTAAGGCCAAAGGAGGCACCCGTCTCAACAATGGCTCTTACGGCATCCAGGCGCTTGAAGCACACTGGATCACAAACCGCCAAATCGAGGCTGCCCGTGTTGCGCTTACCAGGCACATGAAGCGTGGCGGCAAGGTCTGGATCACCATCTTCCCAGACAAGCCTATTACCTCTAAGCCTGCTGAAACCCGCATGGGTTCCGGTAAAGGTAATCCTGAGGGATGGGTTGCAGTTGTAAAACCAGGACGCATCATGTTTGAGATCGACGGTGTTGACGAGGCAACGGCCAAAGAAGCACTTCGCCTTGCTATCAATAAACTGCCGATCAAATGCAAGATCGTCACACGTGAAACGGAAGGGCAGGAATAATGAAGGCGTCGGAAATACGTGAACTTTCTGCCGAAGACCTGAACGACAAGTTGAAGGAAGCACGGGCGGAGCTGTTTAATCTGCGTTTCCAGATGGCAACCTCCCAGCTCGACAACACGTCAAGGGTCAAGCTGGTCAAAAAAGATATCGCGCGCATCCTTACCGAGATGCATGCTCGCGAGTTGAGCGCATAGGAGGTATGGCATGTCAGAAGAGCGTAATTTACGTAAAGTTCGTCAGGGCGTTGTCGTCAGCGACGTCAACGACAAGACGATCGTTGTTGAGGTTTTATCGAGAAAACCGCATCCGGTCTATGGCAAGATGATGACTTCTTCGAAAAAATATCATGCCCATGACGAGAACAATGAGGCAGGCATCGGCGATACCGTCCAGATTATGGAGACTCGCCCGCTCTCAAAACTGAAGCGTTGGCGCCTCTTGAAGATCGTCGAGAAGGCTAAATAGCGCGAGATCATACAACCTGGGAAGTAAAGGAACACACTAATGATTCAGATGCAATCCATGCTGGCAGTGGCCGATAACTCGGGCGCACGCAAGGTGCAATGCATCAAGGTCCTGGGCGGCTCGAAGCGCCGCTATGCGGGTCTCGGCGATGTAATCATCTGCAGTGTTAAAGAGGCTATTCCAAACGGCAACGTCAAGAAAGGCGAAGTCGTCCGCTGCGTCATCGTGCGCGTCAAAAAAGAAGTGAGACGCCCCGATGGAAGCTATATCAAGTTCGACCAGAACGCCTGCGTTTTGATCAACAATGATGGAACTCCGCGTGGCACCCGTATTTTCGGACCAGTTGCCCGCGAGCTCCGCGATAAGAAATACATGAAGATCGTGTCTTTGGCACCGGAAACGCTGTAAGGAGG
>CAYPKC010000220.1:1343-2252 GCA_964411215.1 uncultured Eggerthellaceae bacterium
ATGACATCCAGCAAGCGCAAGCGTGCCTCAAAGAGGATCAATCTCAATGTGAAGAAGGGCGATACCGTCAAAGTTATCGCTGGCAAGGACAAGGGTAAAGAAGGCAAGATTCTTCGCTCGAATCCTGAAAAGCAGCGTGTCGTAGTCGAGAAGGTCAACATGGTGAAGAAGGCTCTGCGTCCTACGCAGGAAAACCCGCAGGGCGGCATCAGCACCATGGAAGCTTCTCTGAATGTTTCAAACGTCATGCTTGTGTGCCCTAATTGCAACAAGACAACGCGTGTGGCTCACCGCATCGATGATGCCGGCAAAAAGCATCGCGTTTGCAAGAAGTGCCAAAAGGATATTGACTAAGCAACAAGAGCTTGCAGTTCAAACCCTAAAACTGCGAGGCTCATATGACCCTTTGAACAAGAAGTAGAAGGGACTAGGGGTCGGAAATCTCTGGTTTAAATCATCGATGGGAAGGTAGAAAACATGGCATACACGCCACGCCTTAAGGAAAAGTACAACAAAGAGCTCAGAGCACAGCTCAAAGATGAGCTCAACATTGAAAACGTCAATGAGATCCCTCGCTTGACCAAGATCGTCTGCAACATGGGAGTCGGTGCTGCCGCACAAGATTCTAAGCTGTTAGATCATGCCATCGAGGACATGCGCGTCATCACGGGCCAGCAGCCAGCTATTACGCGTGCGAAAAAGTCCATCGCAAACTTTAAAGTACGTGAAGGTATGGCAATCGGCTGCAAGGTAACGCTTCGCGGCGACCGTATGTGGGAATTCTTGGATCGTCTGCTCGCAACCGCCATTCCGCGTATTCGCGACTTCCGCGGCCTTAACCCGAACTCATTTGATACGCATGGCAATTATTCCATGGGCGTAACTGAGCAGCTCATTTTCCCAGAAATC
>CAYPKC010000221.1:0-2227 GCA_964411215.1 uncultured Eggerthellaceae bacterium
CTTGATGACAGCGATCTTGTTGTCGCCAAAGCCCTCGAGAACAACGTCGAAGTCACTCTTCTCTTCGCCGCCGCCAGCTTCTCCACCAGCAGCCGGTGCAGCAGCAACAGCAACAGGAGCAGCTGCGCTTACGCCGAATACTTCTTCAAGTTCCTTTACGAGCTCAGAAAGCTCAAGTGCGGGCATTTCCTTTAAAGCCTCAATGATCTCATCTTTCGTTACAGCCATTTTTCATTCCTTTCGAATAATGCTTAAATTCAATGTGCTGTGGGGATCTCTCCCCTGGCAAGAAACTTTTCCTACAGTCTTGCTTCCTGCCATTGGAAATCTTTCCTCTGCGGAAATCTCTCCCTTGGCGAGCTGTCTTATTACGCAGCTCGTTTTATGCCGCAGCAGACACGCTCCTTATGCGGCATCTTTTTGCTTCTCGATCGCACCGAGCACTCGTGCGAATGCTTCCATTGGACCATTGAGTACCCGTACTGTTTTGACCAACGGATTCGAAATCGTGCCGAGCAGTTTTGCGATGAGCTCTTCGCGAGATGGCAGCGATGCAACAGCTTGCACCTGTGCGACATCAAGGAATGAGCCATCCATCATGCCGCCTTTAATCTCGAGCGATTCATTCTGAGCAGCAAATTCTTTGAGTACTTTCGCAGAAGCTACGGGATCTTCACCGGTGAAAATGAAAGCTGAAGGACCCGAAAGAATCTCATCAAGAGACGGACTGTCTGTTTCCTTGAGTGCGATATGCATGATGGTGTTCTTGTATACCTTCATGGATGCATCGGACTCGCGGATAGAGCGGCGCAGAGCCTGGATTTCCTTCACGGTCAAACCGCGATAGTCGACAACCCACATAGCGCCAGCATTCTCTATGTCGGATTTAATGTTTTCCAACATAGCCTTGTTATCAGCATTTGGCATAGAGTGCACCTCCTTTCCAAGCATCGAGTTCCGCCCAATAGGGACAAGAGCCGCTGCTTATAGAGAAACGACCCCCGCCGCACATAAGACGACGAGGGTCGACGCACATAAGAGCCAACCACCTCGGCGGGCCGCTTTCGCGATTAAACCTTTCGGTGCCTGCTGTCTTAAGCGGAACAAGTTTTTAAAGCTCACATATTTTAGGCCACCTTGCCCGTCAGCGCAACAAGAGCGCTCTAAAAATACGGGGAGGCGTACTTCTTAAAAAGTATTGCTATAATTCTCACAATTCATTGAGGCTTGCCTGAGCATTATTCATTAAAGGCAAAACGATTAGAAAATGGATTACTGAATAACCGCATACTAAGGCAGGTCTATCTTGGAAAAAGTCAAGGCGTTCCTTCGTCGCAAGGACATTGAAATCTCGTTGCAACGCTACGGCATAGATGCGCTCTCTGCAATGGCGCAAGGTTTGTTTGCTTCATTGCTCATCGGTACGATCTTTGGAACTATCGGGGATCTTTCATCCGTTCAATTCTTTACCGATTGCGGAAATTTCGCAAAAGCAGCCACGGGTGCTGCCATGGCAGTGGCCATTGGGTATGCTCTCAGGTGTCCTCCGCTTGTCTTGTTCTCGCTTGTCTGTGTTGGCTATGCCGCAAACACACAAGGCGGAGCAGGCGGCCCGCTTGCTGTTTTGGTCATTGCGATCATTGCCGCTGAAATTGGAAAAGCTGTCTCCAAAGAAACGAAGATCGACATTATTGTGACGCCTGCCGTCGTCGTCCTGGTGGGCAGTACCCTTTCCCTTTCATGCGCTCCGTGGATTGGCCTTGCAGCATCTTCGGTCGGTCAATTTATCATGTGGGCAACCGAGCTTAATCCCTTCTTTATGGGAATAATCGTATCGGTGGTGGTTGGCATAGCGCTCACGCTGCCCATTTCATCTGCTGCCATCTGCGCAGCTTTAGGATTGACCGGGCTTGCAGGAGGAGCAGCAGTTGCGGGTTGCTGTGCTCAGATGGTCGGATTCGCTGTGATGAGCTTTAAGGAAAACGGCTGGGGCGGCTTAATCTCACAAGGCCTTGGTACGTCCATGCTGCAAATGGCAAACATCATTCGAAATCCGCTCATTTGGATTCCGCCTATCGTGGCTTCCGCTATTAGCGGCCCTCTTGCAACCTGCGTTTTCCAACTTCAACAAAACGGCGCTGCGATCTCATCTGGCATGGGCACGTGCGCCATGGTGGGACCGATCGGCGTTTATTCAGGATGGGTTTCAACGGGTGCGACCATAACC
>CAYPKC010000222.1:0-2185 GCA_964411215.1 uncultured Eggerthellaceae bacterium
GAATGGTGCCAATGATGCCACATGCACCCGCCATAAGAAGAACGGGTTTTCGCCCAATGACGTCTGATAGCTTGTTCCAGAAAATGCCGTCAATAACCGCCGTTATGCCAAGCGCACTCATAACGATGGACATACTGCTTGGGTCTAATCCAGCGACACTCGTGAAATACATCGGAGCATAGGTAAGCATGTTGATGTACCACACGAGTGCGAAGACGCCACAGACATATGACAGGATAACGTTGCGATTCTTAATGGCTTTCCAGAAGCTTCCTTTAGGCAGCTCTTCAATAGCTTCTTCGCCAACTGCAATCTCAGTCCTTGGATTGATAAGGACCTTCAAGATGAGTATGGCAATTATGATGCCCGGAATAATAGTGACGAAGAATGTTGCACGCCAACCGATTGTATTGGCAAGCGCAACCTGAACGATAGGACCGAGAAGAGTTGAGAAGATGCCGACAGAGGTAACTTGCAGCAATCCCATGTTCAAGCCACGGCGAGAGGGTGAGGATTGAGAGATGATAAAGGATTGGGAGATCGGCATAACAGGACCTTCTGCGCAACCCATGACGGCACGGATGAGCAGCAAGGAAACGAGTCCCTGAATCAAGCCGGTCAAGAATGAGCAAATAGAGAACACGAGAACTGCTATTGCCAATACAAGTTTTCTGGATACTTTCGAGTCCGCAATATAGGAACCGAAAAATCCTACGATAGCCCACGTAAAGGCAAAGACTGACATTGAAAGACCAAGATCCGCCTCAGTCATGCCCATGTCAGGCAGCCAATAAGGGGCTAAGTTTGCAAGAGCAAAGCGGTCAAACATTACGAAACCGAAGGCCAACATCAAAAGGATGACCATTTTGTATTCGTAACCCTTAGGCAGCTCTGCCCGAGTCATTTTTTTATCTTTTGCCATGTTATTTCCTTTTATTAAGGGGATGTAATTCCCCGCAGTAAGTAGTTCCAGCTGAAGTTTTCCTCTTGAAGGGAACGAACTTTCCCCGTGCAGGTAATTCCAGCTGAATAGCGCTTATGAGCTGATGTTTCGCTCGTTCGAAGGAAGGGAGCGAACGAAACATCGCTCTGTGGATCACTGAATCCGCTTATTACTCTTCAATGAACGGAGATTCACCCCCGGCCTTCTCAGCCAGATCGGCATAAACCTTCGCTTCAGCCTTGCACCAATCCTCACGGGTATCGTAGAGATAAGCCGGAAGCTCCCACGGCATCTCGTTGAGATTCTTGGTGATCATGGGAATCCAATCGAAGGGGATAGACATAAAGAGCAATCCCGGAGGAAGCGCTTTACGTGCCCTCATGCCGAAATGCATGCCAGTAAAGACATAGTTGAGATTTCCGGTGACATAGGGATAGGCATAAAGCCATGAGCAACCCAAGACTTGCGTGGCTTTTGGCTCCCACATCTTGCCTGTCGTATAAGAATAGGCGCGCATGATCTTTTCAGCCTGGAACGGCTTTGCTGCCAAAAGGATCAGATCTGGCTCAAAGTCGCATTCATCCAGCTTGCAGAACATGATGTAATTCGCAACACCTTTATCAAGTGAATAGAACTTATCGTAGAGGCGCTGATTGGCTCTCGGCTCTTCGAATATCTCGAACATCTCGCCGATCTGCCCTGACTTTGCAAAGGGCGGCTCTTCGCCAAGCCAGCCAAGAGGCATTTTGCCCATGCAGTCTTCGTTCTCTTTGTCGATGTAGAAAGGTCCATCATGCTGGCCTGCTCGTGTGAACATCTCACACAAAGCGCAATGTCCCTCAAGCTTTGGAATCCCCTCTGGTTTGTAGTATAGGTACTTCACCGCAACTGCTGGAATCTCGAAATCAAACTTCTTCCAGATCGAGAGATCCTGTTGCAACGGTTTCCATTCAGGCATAACTACTCCAATCATTACGTTGATGGATTTGTAAACCGTTAACTGAATGCTTTTGGGCGCAATGTATAGGCCGTAGGTATGCAGATAGCTGGACATGCCGATATGCCTAATAAGATCACTACCGATTTCATTAAGAAAGCATTCGATATTTGGTTTTTGAAGCACCAAGTGAGAATTCTTTTCTTTCCCCCTAGAACGTCGAATTCTCTCTTAGTTTGTAGCCCCACTTTCCCTACAAACTGCAGTTTACGGACGGATATCCGGTTTCAGTCTATTCGCGGAGG
>CAYPKC010000223.1:0-2145 GCA_964411215.1 uncultured Eggerthellaceae bacterium
CCGGGAGATCACGAGCTGAACGAAATCAAAGCCCAAAGGGCAATCCCGGGATTTGAGCTCTTGACCGACGAAGAGATGCTCGCATTCGGTCTCCATAAAGGCTCAATGGGTCCTGTCAACCTCCCAGAAGGCGCAACCGTTGTAGCCGATACGGTGCTTAAGGATATTCCGCAATGGGTTGTGGGTGCGAATGAAGAGGGCTTCCACTATGTCGGCGCCGAATTGGGCAAAGATTTCAACGTTGATGTGTGGGCTGATTTGTGTGTCGCAAAACCAGGAGATATCTGTCCTGAGTGCGGTCTTGCTCTGAAAGGCGCCCGCGGCATCGAGGTAAGCCAGGTATTCCAGCTCGGTGACAAGTACTCCCGGAGCATGGGCGCAACGTATCTCGATAAAGACGGCAAAGAACAGCCGTTCATCATGGGATGCTATGGCGTTGGAGTCACGCGCACGCTTTCGGCTGTCGTTGAGCAACACAATGACGAAAACGGCATCACGTGGCCTTTGCATGTGGCACCTGCCCATATCTGCGTTATTCCGCTGACCGTGGGAGATGACGAGGTGCATCCGACTGCAGAATTGATCGCCAAAGATTTGGATAAGTTCGGCTTTGAAGTTGTTATTGACGATAGAGACGAGCGTCCCGGTGTCAAATTTGCTGATGCAGACCTTATCGGTTGGCCTTTGCAAGTCATTGTGGGCAAGCGCGGTCTGAAAGATGGAGTTGTCGAAATCAAGCGTAGGCGCAACGGCGAGCGCAGAGAAATGCAAATCGAAGCGTTGCGGGAACTTATGGTCATAGCTTCTCGACGTCTTCGCGAAAGCGGCAAAGACGGCCTGACGTTCTTCCAGCAGCTCTTCGAATAACGCACCGATCTGAGAGATCTGAAAGACAGGCGGTGATCGCACATGAGCGGTCACCGCTTTTTTATGCAAGCTACCAAAGAAGGCAACAAGGTACACCTGCACAAACGGTTTTGTAACAGCATGAGCGATGTAGCACTCCTGATTTATTTTTGCGTCAAGATAGAAGGCATAAGCTCACCATCTGCGTAGCAAGGGAGATATCATGGAAACAAAGAATGATCCTATTCGCCAGATATTTTTAGCCGGTATCGGCGCGTTGGCTATTGGCGCTGAAAAATCACAAGAGGTCATAGATCAGCTTGTTAAAAAGGGTCAAATCACCGTTGACCAGGGTAAAGAAATGACCAAGGATATCTCTTCTCAGGCAGAAGAGAACTTCGACAAAGTGCGCGACGAGATTATTACGGCCCACATGAAAACAATGACGAAAGAAGAGCGCGACGCTTTTGCGGCTCGTGTTGCAGAGATTGCAGCACAGACAGATTCTAATGAAGAGCTGCAAAAGGAAGAAAAGGAAGAGGTCAAAGCTGACGCAGCTAAATAAGCTTAGCTTCCATGGTTGCTGATAGGCGCTCATCCTGCCACTACCCGTGCGCCGTTTGACGCACGAAGCAGCGCGCCTTTTCCTCGCAAGCATACTAAGGTTACGGTATCCTGTGTGTTCAACTGAATGCACAGGATTTTTTTATGGCTCACGCAAACATCATATACGGGAAACGCTCTTCAATAGAGGCGCTCAAGAGCGGTGTGCCCATCTCGCATGCCTTTATCGCGAATAATCTTGAGCGCGACAACACCGTACAGGAGATATTTCGCATGGCGAAAAGCGCTGGCATTGCCGTGAAAGAAGTGTCGCGCAAGAAGCTTGAAGAGTTGTGCGTTGATCCCGATTGCAAACATCAGGGAATCGTTTTGCAGGCTGCACCTTTTGCCTATGCGAATATGCAGGACATCTTAGCGACGGCGCGTGAATCAAGCGAGAACTATGATGGTCGTGCCCTGGTAGTGATAGCTGACCATATTACCGATGCAGGCAACCTTGGCGCGATTGCTCGTTCTGCAGAATCGGTCGGTGCTTCTGGCATCATTATTCCCAATAAACGATCGGCTCAAGTTACTCCGGTCACCTACAAAACCTCTGCGGGTGCCATTGCGCATCTCAATGTCGCCCTTGTGTCTAATCTCACACAAGTCATCAATGAGCTGAAAGACGCAGGCTTTTGGGTCGTAGCAGCGCACGAAGACGCGCAGGATACGCTTGGGGAAGCAGACTTGAGT
>CAYPKC010000224.1:0-2142 GCA_964411215.1 uncultured Eggerthellaceae bacterium
TCTCTTCGGCACTTGAAGAAGAGCTTTGCTCAATTGCCGTCTGGTTTTGCTGGTTTGCTGGTGCATTGTTGCTCGTCAGCAAAAAGACAATGACAATGATGGCGATAATGGCCACCGCGACCGCAATAATGATGCCGACAATCGCGCCGGTCGAAAGCTTTTTCTTCGCGCCTTCAGGTTTTCCTTCATACGCATGAGGGGCTTGTACAACGGACACAGGTTTGACCGTTGTTTGCGCCGGAGGAAAAGCTTCGGTTGCCGCATATGCCGCAACAGCATCTTCTTGCAGACTGGCTTCAGGTATGACCTCGGTCTCTGCCATTGTCGCCGCAACTTCGGGGATAACTTGCGTCTGCGCCGAAGAGGCGTCATACTCGGATGCCGTCTGAGTAGGAGCATCTGATGCAGGAGATGTGTACATGACCTGGGTCTTTGCCGAAGCGTCATTATCTTCAGGCATTGGCTCGGTATGTGCCGGAACACTCTCCCCTCCTTCTTCTGGCGCAAAATCTGAGGGATCTAGGGGAGCACCGCATTGTGTGCAAAAAGCATCATCTTTCTCGATCTTATTCCCGCAGGATGTACAAAAAGCCATAACAGCTCTCCCTTACTATGAGAACCGATTAGTACATGCTTCCTAAGAAGCTGCCCAGTCCGCTGGCAATTGCCTCAAGGCCACCGCCGCCAGCCATATTTGAAGTAAGAATGTTCAGCATGGCATAGCCGGCAAAGACGAGAACCAGAATCATTTTGACCGGGACTTCTTTATTAGCCCTCTTGGACAGATACCAAATGTTGAAAGCAAGGCCGAATGAGATAACGGCGCAAGGACCGGTCAGCCAGCTGATAAACGGAATAGGGATGAACGTCAAAACAATGGCGATAATGGCGAGAACAAACGCTGCCGTCTCTCCACCATTTTTGCCATTAGAAGAAGCAGCAGCCGTGCCATAGCTTGGAGCACTTTGCTGCGGGACAGAAGCAGCAGGTGCAGATTGCGTAGTGGCTGGTGCGGCAGGAGCACTGGCGGCTTCGAGTGGCTTTCCGCACGTCTTACAGAACTTTACGCCTTCGATGTTTTGGGCTCCACAACTTGGACAGAACATAATACCTCCTCAAGAAAATATGAATCTTCAATAATTATAGTAACATCGCATGTCCTTTTCCGATTTTTCATACGGCAAAGAACAAACGGCTCGGTCAATATTGGCAAACACGCTGCAAAAGGAATGCTGCCGCGCGGGCTTTCATGAAACGTATTGGCTGCAAGGAAACTTAAGAGCCACTGTGCGTACGGTGCGCTTTGTAATTCTCAAAGTAAGGCGCAAATTCCTTCGAGGTGTCTGAGTTGCCGCTGCGCCATGCCTTATGGTCGATAATCTGGCTTTCAAATCCGTAATACGCATCGATGTAGGCGATCAAGTTATCGAGCGCGATAAGCTGCGCTTCAGGATAAGGGCCTGCTCCCCCGACATGCACCATCTCAATGCCGACCGAATAAGAATTCATACCATAGTCTTTTGCCCAGCTGCCAATGGGCTTGGTCCCAAGCTTGTCATCGCGAGATTCGTCCTGAACGCCATAAAATTCATTGTGTCCGTTATCACCAAAGCCAGCATGGTGCGCGATATTATCAAGAGGCACGCATTGAACAATGGAGCCGTCTTTATTAATGATGAAATGGGCAGCAATGAGCCTTCCGTTGCCATCCCAGAAATTCACGACATTGGAGGCAGACGTATCGCCTTCCGTATCATGCAAGACAATGTATTTCTGGAACTCTGCCGGTTTGTCGCCATGGACAAAGCTTGACCGGTAGTCTTCGCTGATGTTGAGCTTGCTATAGGCCTCGTTTACGAGAGCTTCGCGCGCAGCCTTCGCCTCTGCTTCCTCTTGCGCTCTACGTTCCGCTTCGAGCGCATCCTTTTGTTCTTGGGTCAATTCCGTTTCTTGGACTTGCTCATCGAAAGAAGCTGTTTCTTCTTGCGGCGTGTTTGCGCATCCCACTGAACATGCCAAGGCGCAGACAAGCAATCCTGCCGCAAGAGACATACCGACGATAGGTTTTCGCACTGCTCGCTCTCCTTACTAATACAACAAGCGCCCGTAAAAGGGCGCTTGTGAGCATATAACATTGGTGTG
>CAYPKC010000225.1:0-2120 GCA_964411215.1 uncultured Eggerthellaceae bacterium
ATTGCTTGAGCACGGTATATTCTTTGCCTTCCCTTTCGAAGCGATATGTTGCAATCGAGAACGTTATCGCTTGAATGAGCGGCGCAGATGTTCAAGTAAGGCCGTGCACCCTGCATCAACATCTTCAAACGTTTGAACGAAGTTGCCCGTAAACCAGGGGTCGGCAACATCTTTCGATACGCCAGTCCAATCCATGAGCAAGCTCAGCTTCCCTTGTGGGTCATTCTTATAGAGCTTCAACATGTTCTCCATGTTTGAGCCATCCATCCCAATGATGTAATCGAACTTGTCATAGTCGGCTTTCGTAATTTGGCGAGCACGGCGCTTCTCATAGGGAATGTGGTGCTTGTCCAGCTCCTCTTTGGTTCCCGGATGCGTATCTTCGCCGATTTCATACGCACTTGTTGCTGCCGATGAGACACGTACGACATCATCAAGGCCGCTCTTTGCGAGCTTGTCTTTCATCACGAACTCCGCCATGGGAGAGCGGCAGATATTTCCGTAGCAAACGAATAGTATAGAGGCCATGGCCTACTTCATTCCTTCGAAAACTTTTGTGAAAACTTCGCACGTCTTCTTCATGCCATCAACAAAAGATGTGTACGTAAAATCGAAAAGGCGGCTGATCTTCGTGCCATCGTAGAGCGCATCTCCGATCAACGGGAATGGAAGCGGTATTCTTTCGCTCTCAACCTGATTGACGGTAACGGGATACGTCTCAAACGGTCCCATATCACGTTTGAGCACTTTGACGAATTCTTCGTTCGTGATCTTCTCTGGACCTGTAACGTTGAATATCTGCCCGTATGCTCTTTCATCAGCACTTACGGCATGCAGAGCGTAGGCAATGTCGAAGACATAGGAGAAGCTGAATTGGGCAGGTGCGTCAGTTACGAAGGGAATCGGCTCGCCATGAACGATTTTCTTGATGAACCACGATTCGCGCGGCGCGTAGTTAAAAGGCCCATACGTAAACGCCGGTCGGACAATGGTGTAAGGCAAACCGAGCTCGGCAGAGACGTCCTTGACCTCTGCTTCAAGCAATGCCTTGCCACGCACATAATCGGATACGGGGTCATCCCCTTCAGGAAGCTTAATAGGAGCAGTCTCGTCGAGGGTTTCAGGAGAGCCTTCGCCGAGCACGCTGCACGTACTTATATAAAGGTAGTGATTGGCAATACCGTTGAGTGCTTCCATCATGGCTTGTGCATCGCCCGGTGCATAGGCGCAAAAATCAATCGCAGCATCAAAGGCTTTACCAGCTAAAAGCGTTTGAAGCGTTGCCGTATCATGGCGATCGCATATAAGCTCTTCCACGTTGTCGAGGCGCAAGGGTTGCGACCCGCGGTTGACGACTGTCAGTTCAAAGGATTCATCGCGCGCTGTCAGAATTGAAAACACACGGCCAATAAAATAGCTACCACCGATAGCGAGGATCTTTTTCGACATGAGCTTATCCTTTCCTCTTTGCATCAATTCTAACGATTATCTTGCTTTGCAAACAAATGCTTTTACGGAGTGTTTTGTTAACGAAGGTAGCGAAGCAGAGGTTTGTACGCTTCGATAAGGTCAGGCAAGCGCATTTTGGCATTGGCCGAACTTGGTGATGGTAGCTTGAGAAGTGGGTAGTCCGAAAGCGCTGGCTGTTGATAACGTTCGAAATACTGCGCTGCTTTTGTCCCTGTTGTCGCGATGGCGCGACTAGGGGCCTTGTTTAATACTTGGAAAAGATCATTTGGACGGGCATTCTTAATGCTCGCGTCACTTGCGCCTTCGATATCGCACGAATGCAGTACATCCCACAGGGCAATGTTGTGACGGAGAGCAAACTGGCGTCTGGCATCAGCAGTGGTTCCAACGCTTTCATCAAACAGCGCTTCCAGAATCTTCCAAAAGCGATTCTGCCCATGCATATAGTAAAACCCAAGCTCTCGAGAGCGCGGAGAAGGTATAGTCCCCAAGACAAGCACGCGCGAATGCTCATCAAAGACCGGCTCAAAAGGATGTTCTACTTCAGCCATTCACCCTCCCCTTCTCACAAATCGGGACAACGGGGACGTAGCTTATTGTCCCGATTTGGAGAGTGTGGGTTATTCCCACTCGACCGTGCCAACAGGCTT
>CAYPKC010000226.1:0-1760 GCA_964411215.1 uncultured Eggerthellaceae bacterium
TTCAATACGCTTTTCGGTCTGAACTACCTGACCATGATGGTGCTCGGCGCCATTATCGTTTTCCTGTATACGCTCATCGGCGGGTATCTCTCCGTTGTCGCTACTGACTTCGTGCAAGGCTGTCTCATGTTTTTCGCGCTTGCTGTTGTGCTTATCGGCTCTATCACGTATGCCGCTGGTATTGAAAATGTTGTTGCTGTCTTAAACGATATCCCCGGTTTCCTCTCCGGTGTCCAGATTGCCGTGCCTGAGCTCAATGCAGATGGCCAGCAAATTATGGAGGGAGACCGTGCCGTCTTTGCGATGCCGGCAGAATACGGTCTGCTGTCAATTATCTCTATGATGGCGTGGGGACTTGGTTATTTTGGCATGCCGCAAGTACTGGTTCGCTTCATGGGCATTCGTTCCGCCAAAGAAATCAAGCAAAGCCGTATTATTGCGGTTGTGTGGGTAGTGGTCTCACTCTTCTGTGCCATTTGTATCGGCCTGGTTGGGCGTGCCATTACCCCAACCATGTTTGCCACCGGTTCTGCTGCTGAAAACATCTTTATTGTGCTTTCTCAAATGATGCTTCCGGCGTTCTTATGCGGTGTCGTGGTGTCGGGTATCCTTGCCGCTTCCATGTCGAGCTCTTCATCCTACTTGCTTATTGCCGGCTCAAGCGTTGCTGAAAATATCTTCCGCGGCGTGATCAAGAAGAATGCAACAGACAATCAGGTCATGATTGTGGCGCGTATCACCCTTATTGTTGTATTCTTGTTCGGTATTCTCGTTGCCTCCGATGAGAATTCTTCCATTTTCGCCGTCGTGAGTTATGCCTGGGCAGGCCTTGGCGCCTCATTCGGGCCTTTGACGCTGTGCAGCCTCTATTGGAAACGAACGACCATGCCAGGTGCTCTTGCGGGCATGATTGGAGGCACGGCGTTTGTTTTGGTATGGAACAATCTGTTGAAACCGCTTGGCGGTATCTTCGATCTGTACGTCCTTCTGCCGGCGTTTGTCTTCTCATTCATTTTGATCATTGTTGTGAGCAAGCTTACCAAGCCGCCTTCGGCTGAAGTGCAATATGAATTCGATCACTACATGGATGTTGACGAAGACGCCGAAGCTCGTGCACAAGCTCGCGCTCTTGAAGTAGAGAAAGTAACGGCAGAGGCACTTGGAGACTGAATGAGCGGCTTTAAGCGTATGGAGGAGCGTGAAGTTGCTTCTCGACTCATTCCTGTTATTGTGGGAGGCACATTTCTCTCTTATAGCTACGTGCGCGAATTCAATAGAGCCTATGGCATTGCGCGCTCCATTGTGATTCTGAGTGAAGAAATCAAGATGCTGACCGCTAGCCGGTTTACAGATTGCAGGATTGTGCCTGACGCGGGAAACCCTGATGTGCTCGTACCGTACCTGTTGAAGCTTGCAGAAGAGCTTCAACAGCAAGATGCATCCCTTGTTCCTTTAGCCTTGGGCTGCGATGATCGTCATGCACTTATCTTTGCCCAGTATGGCGATGCGCTCGAAGAGGCGGGATACGTTGTTCCGCGCAACAACTTCGAGATGTTGCAAGATATCTCGCTCAAAGAGAATTTCTATGCGCTCTGTGAGAAGCTTGATATTCCGTATCCTCAATCCTGGTATTACAGCTGTGGCGAAGACGGGCCAGATACACTTCCGGTAGATGAATTCACCTATCCGCTCTATGCAAAGCCGTCCGATACCACGCTGTTTCAAAATGCCGATGTGCCGAATAAGCGTAAAGCCTATGA
>CAYPKC010000226.1:1770-2041 GCA_964411215.1 uncultured Eggerthellaceae bacterium
CGCCTGAGGAAATGGCGCGCGTATGGAGCGAACTTCGAGCATCTACCTATGAAGGCGCGTTTGTTATCCAAGATTTCATTCCCGGAGGAGACGAAAACCTGCGCATTCTGAATACGTTTTCCGATCAAGAGGGAAATATCCGTGCGGTCTCGGGAGGCCTTGTAGCGCTTCAGGATCATAGCCCAAGCGCCCTTGGCAATCCCTTATGCATCATCGATGAAAAAGATGAGCAGGTAATTGCTGACGCGGAAAAGTTGCTGCAACATCTCAG
>CAYPKC010000227.1:0-2008 GCA_964411215.1 uncultured Eggerthellaceae bacterium
AATCGGCAGAAAACCGCCTTTTAGGCAATGTCTCTAAAATGAAAAGCCTTCCGCAACGTGCAGGAAGTCCTCTTGAAAAAAGATATATCGCGATAGGCGGCTGCATAGGCCAGCGCGATGGCGACGGACTTTCAAAACGCGTTCCCTTTGTCGATGTTGTTTTTGGAACCAATAATATTGATGAGCTTCCGCATCTATTGCTTCAATCGATGAATCAGTCCCAGTTGATTTCATCCACGTATGACCTGACCGATACCTTTTCTTCCGATCTTCCTACACGCCGGGAGAGCCCTTATGCTGCATGGCTTCCGATCACGGTTGGTTGCAATAACTTTTGCACCTATTGCATAGTGCCCTACGTTCGCGGGAGAGAGAAATCACGAAGTCTCGAAGACATAACAGCTGAGGCGCGTGCCTATGTAGCAGAAGGCGTGCGTGAGATCACGCTGCTAGGTCAAAACGTCAATTCTTACGGCACAGATTTGTATGGAGAACCTCATTTTGCGCAGGTTTTAGATGCGGTTTCAGCAACTGGTATCAGTCGCATTCGCTTTGCAACAAGCCATCCTAAAGACTTGACAGATGAGGTTATACGCCGCTTTGCGACCATGCCCTCGCTTATGCCGGCACTTCATCTTCCTATTCAATCTGGATCTGATGAGATCCTTTCACGCATGAACAGGCGCTATACGGCAAACCACTACCGCGATTTGGTCAAAAAGCTGCGCGAAGCGTGTCCCGATATTGCCCTTTCGACCGATGTCATTGTCGGGTTTCCAGGAGAAACACAAAAGGATTTCGAAGAGACGTATGCGCTCATAGAAGATATTGGATATCACCAGGTCTTTACGTTTATCTATTCACCGCGCAGCGGCACTCCCGCTGCCACCTATCAAGAGCGCGTGCCTTACGAGGTAGCTCAAAAGCGGCTCGATATGCTTGTTGAGATGGTACAGCGCAGGGCTTTTGAACTCAATCAAGCAGATGCGGGGAAGACAATCCCTGTTTTGATAGAGGGAACATCGAAGAGGGATGCTTCGATGCTTGTCGGCAGAAGCCCGAAAAACCAAAATGTCCATGCACGTATTCCGAAAGATACTTCCATAGAAGAGCTGTGCGGCCAGATTATAGACATAGAGATTGAAACCGCTAAAACGTGGTATCTCACCGGCTCTCTTATATGATGCATAACGCAGCACACGATCCGATTATCGTTATCGTTGGCCCGACAGCTTCGGGCAAATCAAGCCTGTCAATTGCCTTGGCACGCCTCATTCATGCCGAAATCGTTAATGCGGACTCCATGCAAATATATAAAGGGATGGATATTGGTACGGCTAAAGTGCCGCCGCATGAGCGTACGGTGAAGCATTACGGCATCGATATTAAAGAGCCGGGTGATCAGTTTTCTGCAGCGCTCTTTCAAGATTATGCGCGCAAGGCTTTCGAAGACATACGATCGCATGGCTGTCGCGTCATTTTGAGTGGTGGTACGGGCTTTTATGTACGCGCAGCTATCGATGACTATGATTTTGCGGAAGGCGAGCAAAAAGGCAACGTTGTACGCGACCGCTATACCTTACTGCTCTCAGACATCGGTGCCGACGCCTTGTGGCGCCGCCTTCACGAGCAAGATCCTGAAAGTGCGGCGCTTATCCATCCAAACGACACGAAACGCGTCATTCGGGCGTTTGAATTCCTTGAACAGGGCTTAAGCTTTAAAGAGCAAAGGGACGGCCTTGCGCATATCAAACAGGCATATCCTGCTATCTTTGTTGGCATTGCGGTTGACAGGGATATTCTTGCAGAGAGAATAAACAAGCGGGTCGATATGATGCGTGATGCGGGGCTTGTCCAAGAAGTGCAACATTTGCTAGAGCAGGGATACAGAAGTGCTGTGACCGCAAACCAAGCCATAGGGTATAAAGAAATTGTTTCTGCCCTTGATGGTGAGATGACCCTCGATGACGCTTTTGAGATGATTAAGACGCAAACGAGGCGGTATGCA
>CAYPKC010000228.1:0-2007 GCA_964411215.1 uncultured Eggerthellaceae bacterium
GATTGGCTCGATTAATCGTGAGGCGAAGCGTACATTAGAGTCTCGCGGATCGCACGGAAGCGACCATGCAGAGCGGCGGGGGTCTTCATCAGGTCGGCGCGGCTCATCAAACGCAAAATCTTCGAAGCCTAAGCTTTTGTTCATCATTGTGGGCGTCGTTGTGGGATTGATCATCTCCTTCGGCATCCTGTATTACATCCTTGCAAATACCAACATTTTCGAAATCGAAGAGATCGGCATTGAAGGAACCGATCATCTGACGTCGCAAGAGGTATCTGCGCTCGTATCCATTCCGCAGGGTACAACGCTTCTGACCGTTGATGCCGACTCCATTGCGCAAAGCCTTAAGCGGGATGCGTGGGTGGAAGACGTTGAGATCAAGCGCGAGTTTCCGCACAAGCTCGACATTGTCGTGCATGAGCGGCAAATTGCGGCGGTTGTTGAAGTTCCTATGGGGCAAAACCAAACCATTCAGAATTGGGCAATCGCTAAAGACGGCATGTGGCTCATGATCATTCCGTCGCGCGAGTCAGAAATTGGAAGCAAGCTGTCCGAACAGATCTATGCCGACGCCGAAAATGCGCTTCATATTGTGGGTGTGCCGTATGGCCTTGAACCAAAGATTGGTACGTACTGTACCGATGAAAACGTGAATAACGCGCTCAAGATCGTCTCCGATATGACTACCGAGCTGGCAGATAGAGTGAAGATGGTCACGGCCACCGATGCAGAGTCAACGCTTTTGACACTTGATAACAATGTTGAGATCGCGTTTGGCCCGGCAACGAATATCCGCGATAAAGAGCGCATCTGCTTGAAGATCATGGAGCAGTACCCCAGTGTTGTCTATATCAACGTGCGGGTGCCGGATCGTCCGACATGGCGTTTTGCGTAATTGCGGCGATAATCGCCTGACGATCGTGCTGCAGCGAGAAAAATCCGCTCACTTGACACCAATTTGGCAACATTGCTCCGTTTGCACGCCGCATTGATTCGTGTACAATTATTTATCGTATGTACCAATTTGCAAATGTACCTATTGACTAGAGAAACGCAACACTAAAACGCAGCAGCACTGGAGGAATCATAATGCCAAATTTTGCAGGCGACCATCTAGCAGTTATTAAAGTAGTAGGTGTAGGTGGAGCGGGCACTAACGCAGTGAACCGCATGGTAGAGACCGGCGTTCGTGGAGTAGAATTCATCGCGGTCAACACCGACCGACAAGCGCTTCTCATGTCAGATGCTGACAAAACAATCCATATCGGCGAAGAACTTACAAAAGGCCTTGGCGCTGGCGCAGACCCCTCTGTGGGTTGCCAAGCGGCTGAAGAGTCCCGTGCAGAAATTCGCGAAGCACTTGCTGAAGCAGACATGGTCTTTGTGACGGCTGGCGAAGGCGGCGGCACAGGAACTGGCGCAGCTCCCATTGTTGCAGAGATTGCTCGTGAGGAAATCGGCGCTCTGACCGTCGGTATCGTCACCAAACCGTTCAGCTTTGAGGGCCGCGTGAGATGCAACCAAGCCGAACAAGGCGTTGATCTTCTCGCTGGCAAAGTCGACACGTTGATCGTCATTCCGAATGACCGTCTCCTTGAGATCGTCAACAAGAAGACTTCTATGGTCGACGCCTTCCGCATTGCCGACGATACGCTCAGGCAGGGCATCCAAGGCGTGACCGACCTTATTACCATCCCGGGCCTTATCAACTTGGACTTTGCAGACATCCGCACCGTTATGAAGGATGCGGGCACCGCCATGATGGGCATCGGCCTTGCATCAGGTGAGAATCGCGCCCTTGAGGCAGCACAGCAAGCAACAAATTCAAGCTTGCTCGAAGCTTCCATTCAAGGTGCCTCGCGCGTGCTCTTCTCAATCGCGGGCGGCCCTGACCTCACGCTCACGGAAGTATCTGATGCAGCACGCACTATTGAAATGTGTGCAGATGACAATGCAAACATTATCTATGGCCAGATTATTGACGAGGACATGAAAGATGCTGTTCGC
>CAYPKC010000229.1:0-1980 GCA_964411215.1 uncultured Eggerthellaceae bacterium
GTCGCGCACAAGCGACAGTACGGTTGGATAGAGGAAATAGCCATGGACGGCATCGAGCATGCGGAAGCATTCAACGCCATTTCCTTCTGCTTCAAGCCGTGCCGCGTATGTTTCGCCTTCATCGCGCAAGGGGCAAAACTCCGCACTCAAGACAAGGGTGCGCGGTTGGTTTGACACATCTTCATCAAGAAGCGGTGCAAAATACGGATCGAAATACTGTTCGGGCTTGCTCAAATAGAGCTGCACATAACCTTCAATGTCGCGCCGCGTTAAGAGATAGTCCTCTCCGTTTTCAAGAACCGAGGGAAAGATCGTATGCTCGCTGTGATCGTTATATGTAAGCGGATAGAGCAGAATCTGCGTTTGAGGGAAGAACTCTTTCCGATCTCTTGCCATGAGAGAGACCACGGATGCAATATTGCCGCCTGCGGAGTCTCCAAACAAAACGATATGGTCTTCTACCACGTCAGGGATCAACTCGCCTGCAAAGAGCTTTTTTGCCACGGTATAACAATCTTCTATCGCATACGGGAAGGGATATTCGGGCGATCTTCTGTAATCGACTGAAGCCACGCGCCGCTTCAACCGCAGCGCTGTTCGGCAGCACGCATCCGTATAGAAATCAATGTCGCCATTCGCCCAGCCACCCCCGTGGAAAAAGAGGATGGTGCCTCGGTAATCTTCGCTCACATGCAAACCTTTTCTCACCGAAAAGGAAACATCGAGCGGCGTGAAGATGCGAACGGGGATGTCATATCCATCTTGTGCCGTTACGGTTATATCATCGACGCGACAATTCGGATTGACAATCGTAAGCTTTGAAGAAGCCTTTTCCGCAATCCGCTGCCGAGCATATGACTTAGTGATATCCGGCTGTAATTTCGTGATAGCTTTGACTGCTTTTAAGGCTGCTTTACTGAGCGGCATACGATTGTCCTTGCTTTCGCTTCATGATTTTTCGAGGTTAGTATGTCATCTTTGTTGCGCGGAGAGGCTTAAGGGCGCAATTTGTCATAAATGCGAAACGCAATGCTTACGGCACCGTCTTTTTCGTGCGCTCGCTCCTGTTTGATAACAAAGCGTTCCCTTGATTCAAACGAGCTCTCTACAGCTCGCATCCCACTCTAGAATTCCACCTCAAAACAGATACCGTAGGAGAAGAAGCGGCAACATTGATGGGGAGTTTCTATGGGAATTTATTACGTACCTGCACCTGATTCCAAAAAGACTTCCGATGCGCTCACGGAAGAGTCCGGTGTGCGCGGATCAGGGCATGAAGTTGACGTTAAAGAAATGAATTCCGGGGATGGCCTTCGGGGCGTCATCATCCTTACGCAAGAAGAGTTCAACGACCTTACCTTTATTGCCGTCCAAATCAGAATCGACATGATCCGTCTTATGGCATCGCGGACGAATTATATCCAGCTTTTCCCCAATTACTTTATTGGCTCATTTGCCGTACCTACCCGTGAGAGTACTGATTCGTCCCTGGAGCTCATATCGTTTTATCTCGACGAAAAGCGTCTTATCTTCGTAACGGAATCGCAGTTTGTAGAAAACGTATTCAATGACGTTGCAACGGGCGACGAATTGCCGGGGATGGACTGTTCGCAAGCGCTCTTCTTCTTTATGAACAGCCTCTTAAGCGATGAGTTGGGCTGGCTTGCCGGCCTTGAAGAGCTGATGGAAGATTTAGAAGAGCAGATTCTGACCGGGCAGCGCGCCTTTACGACCAGCAAGCTGATGGAGCTCAGGCGCACCCCGGCAGAAATGGGAGCGTTCTATCAAGCGTTAGGCGACATGGCAACGGTGCTTTCCGATGACAAGAACAGCATCATTACCGAAAGCGCCGCGCGCAAGTTCGAAAACCTGGCCACACACTGCGACAAGCTGGAATCGCGCGCGGACAGCTTAAAGGAATACAGCCTTCAGCTTCGCGAGCTCTATCAGACGGTCTTAAGCGAGAAACAGAATTACACG
>CAYPKC010000230.1:0-1977 GCA_964411215.1 uncultured Eggerthellaceae bacterium
TTAGTTTTCTTCAATATCAACTGCCTCTATCTAGATTTTGTGTATAATTAGTCCGCCCCCCTTTGCCCCACTTGCGGGTATAAAAAAAGCGGCTTCGGGAAGGAAGCCGCTTTGCTGTGTTATATGAAGCAAGATGCTTATTTTACTGATTCGTAGAATGTGGCATCTTCAAAGACATCTTTGATAGATTTTCCTTCGCGGAACGGAAGCTCCAAGAACTCTGAAATAGTAGGCACCAGCGGGCTGCAATCTACGTAATGATCCTTCTCGTTTTTCTTGGCAGTGTCTTGTACGCGCCAATAGCGATCATTTACATCTGTGAGGTAGTAAAGATCCCCTTCGACGTCCATGTATACCGAATGATGCGCGTGGAGGTATACAGGGAGCTCGTCGTAGCTGATTTCCAAAATCTCATCTGATTTCTTGCCCATGTTTCGGGCTCCTCTCCTTGAGGTTGCAGTTGTTTACATGATAACAAGAAGGCAAAGCTTTTTATCGGCAATCGGGAATTTTTAGCATGCTGTTTTACAAGTCGTGAGGAGCAGACCACAAAGACATCACGGCGTATGACCGATAGGGTTTCCAATCATGCGAGAGCGCCTCGATTTCTTTCGGCTTCAGGTGCGGAAAGCTTATTTTGACCCCATAATCAGTTGCTGGGAAACCGTCGGTATAATGAAACGCCCGCATAAGCATATACTGCGCAGTCCAAGGACCAATCCCGGGAAGTTCCAGCAAACGAGCGTAATTTGTGCCTACATCGGCGCCCACTCCAAGCCGAAGATCCCCGTCCACAATCGCCTTGGCAAGCGCCTGGATAGCACGCCCGCGGTTCCCAATAATGCCAATGCTACCCATAACATCGACTGCGTCTTCCCTTAAAAACAACTCGGGAGACGGAAAGGTATGCGTCAGGCCAACAAGCGGGCACTCAAGAGGGTCGCCGAAGGTTGTAGCAAGCCTTGTTGCAAGTGTATTGGCGGCCTTCACCGTAATCTGCTGACCGATAATGGCGCGAACTGCCATTTCGAACGGCTCAAAACTACACGGCAGGCGGATGCCATCCCGATGGTATTTCCGCGCCACTTGTTTGCGGAAGGGAGCAAGGGCGCGCTTGACCGCTTTCGGGTCGCAATCGACGTCAAAAAGCCGGCGGGTCTTTGCGATTATCTGATCCGCAAAAGGCACAAGGTTGTCAGAAAGTGATAAGACAATGCAGCTCTGTTCCTCATCGTTTCGAACCTCAACCCAGCCTCTTGCGCCCTCAATCGTAAGCGTTCGCGCCCACCTGCCGTCGCGCACTGTTTCAATACCGCCAATCGCACGAAACTCAAGAAAATCAAGTATTTGCTGAAAGTCATACGGCTTTCGATACGAAAGCGCAATTGCGCTCGGGTTGCGCACAAGCTCTCTTATATGATTGCGCGCTGTCGCAAGATATTCTTCCGGCGCCACGCCAAACACCTTACGAAAATCTTTTTCCACGGAGGCAGGCGATATGCCCGTCATTGCTTCAACCTTCGTGAGGCACGCGGGCGAAAGAGCATATTCGTCAATGAGCGAAACATACGTGCCCACAGTATCAATGCCAGCAAGAAGCATATGCGGCGCACCTTCAGGATGACAGAGCGGGCACGCCTGAAACCCGGCTGCCTCGCATTCGGCAGCACTTCTCAAAATGAGTATATTCTTGTGCGCACTCTCGAGCGCACTCTCACACGTATTCTCACGCGCACTCTCGAGCGCGCTCTCACACGTATGCTCAAGGGTTTGCGCAGAAGCACGGGGCGCATCGGGTGTCTTCGATACACACGTAGGCCGGCAATACGTCTGTGTGTCAGAAGAAGCAATCCACCACAAGCCATCTATCTCAGAAGCCCTTCCCTGCGATATCATTTTTTGAATTTGCTCAACTGATGGTTTACGTCTTTTCAAATTTCCGTTTCCGTTCTCCGCACGTGCAATAAACTTCACCCA
>CAYPKC010000231.1:0-1902 GCA_964411215.1 uncultured Eggerthellaceae bacterium
TATGTCGCCGGAACCATGCTTGAGCATATTGCCGAGGATGTTCTCGAACACTCTTTGCAGAGCGACAGGATCAACTGCAGAATTAAGTTCTCCGCATAAGTCCACTTGACACTCCCAACCCTTGTCCTCAAAGGCGTAATACAGGTCGGCAAGAATGGATGCAAGAATTTCGGTCACATTGCAACATTCGACATCTAAAGCATCGGACTCAGTTGTTAGGCGCATATAGTCGAAGAGCTGATCGACCATTTCCCGCGTTGCATCAAGGCGGCTTTCCGCAAACTTCAAACAGTGGGCTCTCTCGACAGGGTTCTCTTCGCCTAGCGCAAGCTGCACATACCCTTTCGCACCCGCCAGCGGTGTTCGGATGTCGTGAGATAATCCGGCAAGGCCTTCAAGCAACTCCCTTTCTTGAGCTTTCATAGTCTGTTCCCGAAGGCTCATCTCATCGAGCAGCGCGTTGATGCCTTCCACCACGTCATGGCTTCCTGGAAGCGGCGCCTCCGTACCGAGACGCGTATTGCTTGCAGGCGGATGATTTCGCATGAACTTCGTCCAGCGCATGAGCTCTCGACGATACAGGAGCACGACAACACAGAGGGCCATGGCCAGCAATGCGAGAATAATAACTGCAAATACCATCCAAGACCCTCTTTCTATTTAAGCCATGTCCCTATTTCGACATAAAGCCCAGCTGACGATCGTAGCGATGAGCGAGAACGCGATGCATACGATAAGAGCATGGGCCCATATCGGCATCGCGAGGAATGCCTCTCCTGTACACACGTTCCAAAGATCAGGGGCACCGTTGCTCAATTCCATCCGAACACTGGCCAAAAGGAATTGAGGAATTTGTCCCAGCATGGGAAAGACGTTTGCAAGTGAGCCGATTATTTGAAGCGCGATGACCCCGAGGATGCCACTTGAGAGAAACAAGGCTGTTGCCGAAGACACAGCCTCGCTTCTGGACAGCCAGGCGATGCACGAGACAAGATACGCCATCGCGGTCGAATAGAGCCATACCAGGAAGAGCCAAAGCGCCACATCTCCTAAAGGCTCAATGGTCTCGAATGAAAATCCGAGTGCCAAGAACGACAAGAACGATGTCAGCGCACAGACTGCGATAAGATACGCCTGCAAGAATGCGACCATAACAAGCTTCTCAGTGAAGTAGCTGCGTCGACCTCGGCTGTCCATAGGGAGATTCTTGATATAGCCTTTCTTGAAGTCAGATAGGATCAAAAGAGCGGCAAGGAGAGATCCAAGGATACCGACCAAGCTGCTAGCAAAGAACATCTGCCCACAATCATAGGTGAAGCCGCTCATAATCTTAGAGTTCAGTGATTCGATTTCATCACCTTCGCTTGGGCTACCGCTATCGATCCCCGATACAGAAGCCTGCTCATTTTGAGCGATGGACTCGTTGACCACTTGCGTGAACTCCGGCGATGCTAGCCAATTCAAGAACATCGCAATGAATACAAGGAAGGCAATAGCAATGGCAGTGATCACCCAAAAGTAGCGAGAACGAATCAAGCGATACAGATCAACTCTAAGCAGATTGAACATCGCGACCACCTCGCTCCATCATCTCGATGAAGAAATCTTCGATATCACGCTTTATAACGCTGAGCTCCAGAACTGCAATCCCTTCCTGTTTCAAAGTGAGGGCAACAAGATCTGCATCTGCAGTACCGCTGATGCGGATGACTTCCCCTGGCTCCATCGAATAGGCAAATGACGGGAACACCTCTTGCAGCTTGATGAGAGCCTGTTCAGGCTTGTCTGCTCTCAACTTTAGGCTGTCGCCGCACATGTGGTCGACCTCATGTGCGCTTAGTTCAGCAACCATGGTGCCCTCGGCGATAATCCCATAGTCCGTTGCAATGTGTTCGAGTTGAT
>CAYPKC010000232.1:0-1900 GCA_964411215.1 uncultured Eggerthellaceae bacterium
AAAGACAGCAAGGCGGATGGGGTTTCCGGTGTAATAGATCTTGTCGAGCATATCTGCAGGCATGCCGCGTTTTGCCTCCGGGTTTGCAACGGTTATAGCGCAGGCCTTTTTGGCCATGTTTTTATTCGCAAGACCCATCACGCCGCCCGTCTCGTGCAACAGCACCGGTATGCCCATCTGTTCGGCAGCACGCGTTGCAGGGATGGAGGCATAGCCGCCAAAGCCATAGACAAGGTCAGGCTTGATTTCCTGAAACCACTTCTTTGCCTCTTTCGTGCTCTTCGATATCTTTGCCATGCCTTTGACGAGCGTGGCAGGATGAGAGCGATCAAAACCCGAAGAGTCGAATCCTTTGAACCTGATACCTGCTGTTTTGCACATGGCCGCTTCAAGACCGCCTGGCTTTCCAGCAAAGTAGACGTCATAACCGAGCGTTTCAAGCCTGTCATTGAGCGCGAGCGCAGGGCTGATATGACCAGCCGTTCCGCCTCCTGCGAGTACTATGGTTTTCGACATAAAGCTATTCTCCTGATACGTCCTTGGGGTGGGGTGCTTTTCCGCTCAGGCGCACGCGGTGCTCTTTCGGTGCGCACGACGCGCAGATTATCGCGTTTGTGCGAATAATCTTTAGACGATTCGTCGTCTTTTTCTACCGCCAACACCATGCCTATCAGCATAAAAGACGACATAATAGACGAGCCGCCCGAGGATATGAACGGCAGCGGCTTTCCCGTCGTTGGAAAGACACCGATTGCGCAGGCAATGTTGAGGAAGGCTTGGAACACGAGCATGATGACACAGCCGCCTGCAATCATGGCTGCAAGATGATCGTGCGCTTCAGAGGCAATGCGCAATCCGCAGATGAGAATGAGCAAAAACATGGCGATCACAAACATAGCACCGACAAGGCCAAGCTCTTCGCCTATAACGGCGAAGATGAAGTCGGAGTCAGAACCGAACAGATAGCCATACTTTTCATGCGAGCTTCCGATACCAACGCCGAACAAACCGCCTTCGGCGATCGCGTAATAGGCATGAATTAAGTTGTATCCAGGACCAAGTCCGCCTTTCCCATCGTCCCACGGATTGAGAAAAACAAAGCGTGAACCACGATATGATTCTCCGCCGAACACAACGATAAACGCAGCAACAATGACAAGAGCACCGAGAGCGGCCAGCCATTTACCCGGCATGCCTCCGAGCCACAGCACGGCAAAAATGCCCACGACACAGATGGCTGTGGTACCAAGGTCGGACTGGGTGATGAAAAGGAATACCAGGGGCACTAAGATCAATATGACAAACTGGGTTACCGCCGCCCTTGGCTGGCAGACGCCATTTCTCACATCATTGACAATGCGGATGGTCATAAGCAAAAAAGCGACTTTGGCAAATTCCGATGGCTGAATACCAATAGGCCCAATATTCAACCACCGTTTGGCTCCATTGATCGTCTCGCCGATGGCAAAGGTGAGTATCAAAAGAAGAATGCAGATCGCATAATAAATCCAAAGAATGTTTCCCGTGAATTGCCTATAGGGAATCGCGTGCCAAATAAAAAGCAGAACAATAATGCCTGCCGTCACATAGACAAGCTGGGTAATCATATCCTTGAATGGATCGGCGCCTTTACTGGCAAGCGTGGCGGATGTGGCCGAATAGACCATGATCACGCCGATGACAACTAAGGCAAAAATGGCAGCGAGGAGAAGATGTTTTGCTGCCTTGATATCAAGGTGCGAGAAGATACTGGGTGTTTGCGCCTCACGATTGCGGGCAGCTTCTTGGACGCTCTTTGACGGCGGCGCAGTATGGTCACCGAGGCCTTGTTTGCCTTTGGTGCTCCGGCCTTTCCCCCACGCCATTTAACGACCTTCGTATGATAAGGAAGCTACCAGTT
>CAYPKC010000233.1:0-1828 GCA_964411215.1 uncultured Eggerthellaceae bacterium
AACCCACGACATCCACGTTGCGAACGTGGCGCTCTCCCAACTGAGCTACGCCCCCTTGTAAAAAAGCTTACTAGGAAAGTATACGCTCTTCGTCATCTTTGAAAAGATTGATATTCTCAGGAAGCGGAGCCTCAAGCACCGATTCCTCGATAAATTCCCCAAAAATCGGCTCGCCGTTTTGCGACAGCTCCACCATTCCCGTTAACACGTCAGCGTATTGGAACGAATGGCGCGCCTTGGCTCCGCGCTTACGCTCGACTTCCATGATGAATAACCGCGGATGTATCTGGGTCAGAATGCCTTCGTTTTCCACGATCTTAGAACGACCCATATTGGCGCGAACCTTAATTCGCTGGCCAACAAAATCGTTCAGCGTGTCATGAATGGAATCAACTATCTTTGCCTGCTTGACCAGATCCATGTAAACCCCTTCATTCTCGACTACAGGTCAGTTGTTATAAAACAAAGGTCGCATAATGTCGCGAGATCCAACCTTAGATGGGTTTGGGGAGCCCGTCCGGCTTCAGATGCAATCGATTTGTTTAAAAACAGCCTTTGGCATACTAGCACTTTCCACCGTAAACGGTAGTTTTAGGCTGGTAAACGGTAGTTCGTTTGATAGAATAGCAGCTTTAATCATGCCTCAAGGAGACGAGAAGAATATGTCTTCACCTTCTATAAATCTGGTTCCAGCCGACTTCAGCGATCTTCCCGAATTCGGTGTCGGGCACGCAACAAATGCGGAAGCGCAAACAGGATGTACGGTGTTTGTTTCGCGAGAGAATGCCGAAGGATCTGTCTGTGCCGTTGATGTGCGGGGAGGAGGCCCTGCCACCCGTGAAACCGATTTGCTGAAGCCGGAAAAGATGGTACAGAAGGCAAATGCGGTTGTGCTTAGTGGCGGATCAGCCTTCGGGCTTGAAGCTTCCTGCGGCGTTATGGAAGTACTTGCCCAGGAAGGCATGGGGTTTGTCGTAGGACCTGTTTCTGTTCCGATCGTGCCCGCTGCCTGCATTTTCGATCTCTTGATCGGACAGCCCGTCTGGCCTGACAAAAATATGGGTGCCGATGCGGCGCGCTCAGCACTTGCCTTCCAAGGAAGCGATATTGAGCAGGGAAGTGTGGGCGCCGGATGCGGTGCGACCGTTGGCAAGCTGGGACTTCCCGAGCAAGCCATGAAATCGGGCTTTGGGTGGTCAGGCCTTCGGCTGGGAGAGCTCGTTGTGATCGCATGCGTCGTGGTCAATGCGCTTGGAAACATCACCGATGAAAAGGGTGGATGGCTTGCTGGCACGCGGGCAGAAGACGGCACCATCCTTGATCCCTTGGTTGCAGCTTCAGCCATGCAAGCCGCGCTTGCCGAAACGGCGGCACAGGGGAACAAAGCGGCTACCACTAACACAACAGCCCAGCCCGACACAAACGCCACCACTAACACGACGCTCGGCATCGTGCTCACAAATGCTGCCCTTGATCAGGCGCAGGCGACGAAAGTGGCGCAGTCGACTCATGACTCCTATGCCCGCGCAATCTGTCCCGTTCATACCCAAAGCGACGGGGACGCCATCTTCGTTATGGCATCGGGCAAGACGCAAGCATTACCCGATATGGTTTCCCTTCTTTCAAACGAGGCTATGGAGCACGCCATTCGCTCGGCTGTCAGACATGCAGAGTAGTGAGGCGAACGTCAAAGCCGTTGCGCCAAGCAGCAAAGCCACCCCGCCAAGCAGCAAAGCCACCCCGCCAACCAGCAAACCCGCCGCACCAACCAACAGAACCACCGCGCCAGCCAGCAAACCCGCAGCCCACACAAAACCCTCCCACACCC
>CAYPKC010000234.1:0-1820 GCA_964411215.1 uncultured Eggerthellaceae bacterium
ATGAACAGCGCCGGTACCGGTATCAAGCGTGACATGATCGCCATAGATCACGGTACCTTTTAAATCTTGGCGAATGGGAGCCGTATAGGTCAGTCCGCACATTTGCTTTCCAAAGAGGCGCACCGGTTCGCCATCATCTCCCGTAATGAGCGTATAGTCATCCCATCCAGCAATGTCTGCGACTTGCTCAACCAACTCTTCAGCCATGATGAGGTTTTTGCCATTAACGCAGACCATGACATAGCTTGCATCAGGAGCAAGCGAGACGGCGGTGTTGGCAGGAAGCGTCCACGGCGTCGTCGTCCAGATGAGCATATGCGCATCCCCTTGCGCACCCGCAATCTCATAGGCCTTTGGCAGAGCATCCATCTTAAATGCGACAAAGATGGAAGGAGACGTTTCGTCGTCGTATTCAATTTCTGCCTCAGCGAGTGCGGTATGGCAGTTCATGCACCAGTGGATGGGTTTGCGTCCGCGATAGATTGAGCCTTTAAGATACATGTCTTTAAAGAGCTCGACATTGCCTGCCTCATAATCAGGCGTATAGGTTAAATATGGATGCTCCCAATCGGCATTTACGCCTAATCGCTTAAAGCCGTCTCTTTGAATGCATACATATTTCGTTGCCCAATCGCGGCAAAGCTCGCGCAATTTCGGCAGGCTTGTCTCAGCCATCTTTTCAGGGCCAAGCGTCTTTTCGACCATGTGCTCAATAGGCTGGCCATGGCAGTCCCAGCCAGGGATATAAGGCGTAAAATATCCCCTTTGCGCGTGAGACTTCACCACAAAGTCTTTCAGAATCTTGTTGAAAGCATGTCCGATATGAATGGGTCCGTTTGCGTACGGCGGTCCATCATGCAGGACGAACGGACGCCCTTGCGCATTGGCTTTGAGCACCGCATTATAGATATCGTTTTCTTCCCAAACTTTCAGACGCTTCGGCTCGTTTTCAGGAAGATTTCCCCTCATAGGAAAATCTGTCACAGGCAGATTCATCGTATCTTTATAATTTGCCATTTCGTTCCTTCTCGCATTTGATTGACAGCAATGACGAAATCTTTTCAAAAGAATAGTCCATATCGAGATAACGGCAAATAATTATACAATGAGAGTCAAGCGATAACGAACCTATCCCCTGATGTGTAGGAGCAAATGATGAGCTATCAGATTATTACTGATTCTTCCTGCAATCTTCCTGAATCAATGATTGATGATTTTGATCTTCACATTTTTCCTTTGACCTTTACGGTAGACGATGTTCATTATCAAAGTTATTTAAAGGGCGAAACGACCGACTTAAAGCAGTTCTACACAATGATGCGTGAGGGGAAGGTTATTACAACATCTCTTCCTAACTTGATAGATGCCGAAAACCTTATGCGTGCTTTGTTAGATCAAGGCGAAGACCTTCTGTATCTCGGATTTTCAAGCGGGCTTTCGGGTACGTTTGAAGCCATTGACCTCATGATGCGCAATTTGCAACACGACTATCCTGATCGCAAACTCTATTCCGTCGATACGCTGGCAGCTTCAGGAGGCGAAGGCTTGCTTGTGTGGCATGCGGTACAAGTCAAGCGCAGCGGAGCAACTATCGAAGAGGTGCGGGATTGGGTTGAAAACAACAAGCTTCACATGGCGCATTGGTTTACGGTAGACGACCTTATGTTTTTGTTCAGGGGCGGTCGCGTATCACGAACCAGCGCATGGGCTGGCACTATGCTCAATATTAAGCCGATCATGCATGTTGACGATGAAGGACATCTGATTCCGCTTTCAAAAGTACGCGGACGCAAGAAGTCGCTTGATGCTCTGGTAGATCA
>CAYPKC010000235.1:0-1820 GCA_964411215.1 uncultured Eggerthellaceae bacterium
GTACCGTAAATCGTCTCGTTTTGGCAGATGTAGACATAATCCGCATCGCTTCTGAAGGTAAGCTCATCAACGTTAGGCACATAGGAATAGTTTTTATCCTCTGACGTCGCCACGCATTGTGCATCTCCGTAGATTTGACCCTCTTTGAAAGCCTTTTTCGACCATGAACCAGAAACGATATAGTCGGCTTTCCCGTTCTTCATGATATTCATAGGAATGGCTGCAAATTGTTGCGTTGCGCCACCCTGGAGGAATAGCACGTGATAGTTATCAGGAATCTGCATAAGAGAGCGGATATCGGCTTCAGCTGTTTCAAGGATCTCTGAAAATGCCTTTGAGCGATGGCTCATTTCCATAACAGACATGCCTGTATTGTTGTAATCGAGCATGCTTGCTTGTGCCTGGAGCAAGACTTCCTCAGGCAGAGTTGCCGGACCTGCCGCAAAATTGTAGACGCGTGCCATATATCGTTCCCCTCTTAACTGTATTCCTTGCGTGCTGATTTTCTCAGTGCTTATCAGACGCTCTATTGTATAACGTGATGAAAGAAGTGCTTCGCATTATCTCTGGGTGCGTGCGTATTTTTATGCATTTCGACCAATACGCGCGCTTTCATTATTCCAAGTGAACATGAAAGAGACTGATCCGCAAAATCAGTTCGTGCCTATTCCTTTGCGTTTCTGCTCATAGCAATGGTGCCTGTGCGGACGGTCTCTTTGATCCCATAGGGAGTAAACAAATCTTCCAAGCCCTTGAGTTTTGCGGTATCCCCGGTTGCCTCGATCGTTAACGAAGTTGCACCGACATCGACGATTTTTGCCCTGAAGATGTTGGCAATCTCGACAATCTCATTGCGCTTTTCAGGGGTCGCATTCACTTTGTAGAGCACAAGTTCACGCTCCATCGCACCCTCATCGGTAAGATCTACGATTTTATGTACGCTCACCAACTTATGCAGCTGCTTGGTTATCTGCTCGTATGCCACATCGTCTGCGTTCACGATCGCCGTCACGCGCGAAAGCGTTGGATCTTCTGTCGGTCCAACAGAGAGCGACTCGATGTTGAAGCCACGCCGCGAAATCAATCCCGTGATGCGAGTCAGCACACCGGATTTGTTCTCCACGAGAACCGATAAAACATGATGCATGCTACTCACCATCCTGATCTGTTTTCTGTGCATTCATGCGTTTCTCTGCATCATCAGGGTCAGCTTTCCAATGACCGCCAAACTGGGCATCTATGGTGTCACAAGAAGAAACAGTCTTTTGCTGTGCATGATTGGCTTGAGCCGCAGAAGATGCCTCTGTTTTAACGGCGCCGACAGCCACATCAATAGCGCCCATCACATCATCAAGAGCTGCTCCTGGCGCCACCATGGGATAGACATTTTGTTCGGCCGAGATCACCACATCAAGAAGGTATGGTTCGGTGCTGGCAAGCATGTGGGCGATAGCGTCTTTCACTTCAGAAGCCTTCGTGATACGGGCACCCTTCCATCCGTAGGCATCGGCTAATTTCACAAAGTCAGGATTGTCGTCCAAAAGCGTTTGCGAATAACGCTTGTTGTAAAAAAGCTTTTGCCACTGATGCACCATACCGAGACTGCGGTTATCAAACAGGATGACTTTTACGGGAACGTTGTTGATCGCAGCAGTAGCCATCTCCTGGGAATTCATCTGGAAAGACCCGTCCCCTGCAACACAGACGACCATCTTATCGGGCTTTCCGATCGCTGCGCCTATCGCTTCAGGAAACCCGAAGCCCTTGGTGCCTAAGACGCCGATTTAAATGAATTTTCGAGGAAGGTAGCGATTGATATA
>CAYPKC010000236.1:0-1809 GCA_964411215.1 uncultured Eggerthellaceae bacterium
GGAAGGTATTTGATAGGCAAAAGCCATAATGCCTGCTGCTGTTGCCGGTCCGATGCCAGGAAGGGCGACAAGCTCGTTAAACGTTCGGGGCAACTCTTGCGTCTCTGTGGCAGCAACTGTTTCAGCCGCTCGTTTAAGCGCAAGGGCACGCCGGTTATAACCAAGTCCTTGCCAGAGATCGAGCACGTCCGCAACAGAGGCGTTGCTCAGGGCAACAAGCGTTGGAAAGACATCCAAGAAACGCTGCCAGTACTGCATAACGCGTGCAACCTGGGTTTGTTGGAGCATCACTTCAGACACAAGGACAGCATACGGATCGTCGATTCCGCGCCACGGAAAGTCGCGATAGAATTCGCCGCCTTCTTCCCAAATTTCGGCAATAAAGGCTGCGCGATCTTTATCACCACAAGGCCATAGACCTTCGTTGCGTACGACATTATACGTATCTTTTGCCATGGACTTGCATGATTCCTTACTTTCAGATTTCACCTTTATTGTGCCATGGAGAGGCGAGAGAAAACAAGGAGATGAAGGATTCGTGGGGAGTAAGGCGCAAAGAAGACACTTAGACAGCGGCTAACAAGGCGCAAAGGAGATATTTCAACAGTGTCGTTTAATCCGCAAAAGTATCTGTGTAGTGGCGTGCAGATACTGCAACATAAACGTGTGGTAACGGGAGAGATGCAAAATATTTTCGGTAACAGCCTTCGCAGGTTTCGGCTCATACAATCGAAGCAGTATTTCACTACTTAAGGAGTAACTATGTGCACAGGAGTGAGAGTTACCGATAAAGATGGCAACATGTATTGGGGACGCAATCTGGATTGGAACGAAGGGTATGGGCAATATCCCATCATCATGCCTCAAGGATATGTTATTAAGGCGGCATACGGCGACAGCTATGCAAACAAGTATGCAGCTGTTGGTATGGGTATCGAATATGAAGGGTATCCGCTCTACTTCAACTGCGGAAATGAGGCAGGTTTGGCTGTGGGCGGTCTCAATTTTCCGGGATATGCCGAGTTTGAAAAGGAACCCGTTGCTGGTAAGACGAACATAGCAGCCTATGAAGTGCCGGTATGGGTAGCGGCTAACTTCGCAAGTGTTGATGAAGCTGAAGAAGCACTCAAAAACGTTGCCATTACGGCGCAAAGCATTGCGCCGTCCATGCCTGTCGCGCTGCTTCATTGGCATATTGCTGATGCAGAACGAAGCATTGTTGTGGAGTATCAGGCGGATGGCATGCATATCTATCACGACCCGGTTGATGTTTTGACAAATCAGCCACCATTTCCTTGGCACATGGAAAACCTGCGTAACTACCTGAATTGTTCGGGTCATTGGGCAGGGGAAGTGACGTGGGGCGATGACGCTATGACGCCGTTTGGCACGGGCGCGACCATGCGCGGCATTCCGGGAGACACGTATTCCACGTCGCGCTTTGTGAAAGCAGCATTCATTAATGCATTCCACCCTGAGCTTGTCGGCGAGCAGAATAATGTCATGCGTGTATTCCACACACTCGGCAACGTGTCTTTTGTTGAAGGATGCGCACAGATGGCAGATGGAACTTTCGAAAAAACGCTTTTTTCTGATTGTTTTAGTGCGAAAAGCGGCACCTACTATTTCAATACGTATGAAGATCCGGCATTACGCTCAGTCTGCTTGAAAGACTACGCAAACGCCGATCCTGCAACTATTATCAAAGCCGATCTCAAGCGCACTGTCTGGTAAAGCCACCTTGGAAAAGACACAACGGATGGGACAACGGGAAAAAGTGGGACAACGGGGGCCAAAAAGGGGCAACCG
>CAYPKC010000237.1:0-1808 GCA_964411215.1 uncultured Eggerthellaceae bacterium
TATGGGTGTAGCTCCTTATGACGCGATTGCCCCTGCTATCAGAACAAGATTTCTTCCTAAGGTTAAATACGTCTACATTCGCATCGGACAAGATATCGTATTCCTGGTGCTCGCATGGGTCGCAGGTGGTCCGCTTGGCATCTTTACAATAATTGCTGCCTTTTTCGCCGGTCCACTTATCACCATGTGGGACAAAATATTCAGTCGCCCGGTATACACAAAGTTGCATGTTCTGGACAAGCCTGAACTTGCACGCGAATTTGCTTAAAGCATCTCTTTCGGAAAGTTTAGAATGATTGCTCGTAAGCAGTTTTAGCTTTGGAATATTCTTCCTGTACGCGAGCCATAAGCTCAGGCACATCACCCGGCGATGCGGCCTCTCCCGTGTCGCCAGGGCGCAAGGCTTCGGTGAGGTCATAGGCAGCTTTGTGCAGATCGGTGAAAGCCATGCTGTCGGCAAGTCCTTTGAGCGTATGAGATGCTCGGAAGGCCGCTTTCATATCCCCTGCCTCAAGAGCCGATACCAGCTGATCGTTGACAGGATCGTCGAAGAAGATCTTCACAAACTTGATCACGCGCTCATCGCTCAACAGGCGTCCACGCACTCCTGCGAGATCACCTGCTATGCTGCCATAAAACTCCTCAAGCGACATCTCAAATCTCCCTCTCTCATTGGCACAACGGGGACGTAGCTTATTGTCCCGTTTTGTCCCGCGAAGGAACAAAGCCTTATTCCAAAACGGGACAATAAGCTACGTCCCCGTTGTCCCGATTTCGGTGCCGTTTTCGATTACGGAGACGGTGCTTGTAAACCCTTCGCTGGGCTCCACGTCGGCATCGACGAATACGTAGCCGCCGCGGCCGGCGCGCTTCATGTCATAGAGTGCCGCATCGGCCGCCTTGAACATGGTGTCGTAGTCTGCCTGATCGCCCTCCACACACACGACACCCATGCTGACTGATATCGGAAATCCCTCGTAGCTTCCCGTAATGAAGTTGAAAATACGGCGCACAAGCGGTTCCGGATCAATGTCACACTCCATGCAAATCAAGAATTCGTCTCCGCCGACACGCGCCACAATGTCGCTTTCGCGCACGCTTTCCTTGAGCGTCGAAGACAGATGCTTCAGTACGTTGTCACCGAACATATGGCCACGGGTATCATTCGCCTCTTTAAAATGATCCATATCGATCACAATCAGCACGAACTTTTTATCAGGGCTTTCTGCCATATGTTCAGTAACAAGTTTTCGCGCAAAGTCATGATGCATAAGACCGGTCAATGAATCATGCGTAGCCTGTATCTCAAGCGCAGTCATACGTTGTCGGTTTTCATGAATATCAGTCATCTTGCCGATGGAGCCGTGGTAGACCATTCCGTCTTTGGTTTCTCGCCATGTAGCACGAGCAGCGACATGAAACCAGCGAGGCTCCCCTTGCACCATTGCCTTAAGATCGAATTGGATAATAGGGTCGTCTTTTGTAGTGCTCCGCAACAGAGTAAACAGCTTTTTTAAATTCTCTTCACCGAATATTTCCTGGAGAGCCGAGCTGTTATAAGGGTCAGCAATTACTTCGGGGATACCGAGCTTATCCCTGCCATAATCGGCAAATGTGGCTAAGGGCGGATCGTCAGTATATTCGAACAGAATCTCTTGGGACATCATGGCGTAGAAGTCGAATTTCATGCGCTCATAGTCGAGCAGCTCCAGCGTGCGGTCCGAAGGTCCAAACGACGGGAGCATCGGCGCAGAAGCAGAGGCGGCGCCCAGGGACATGTCCCGCTCGTCAGCAAGCTGCAGCTTGCC
>CAYPKC010000238.1:0-1795 GCA_964411215.1 uncultured Eggerthellaceae bacterium
GAGGTTGATTGGCTGATTTCAGCACCGATGGCCGATGGCGGCGACTGGGATATGATCGCTGCGCTTGTTAAGAAGTATGGCGTGATGCCTCACCAAGGCATGTCCGAGACGCATTGCACCAACGACACCGCTGAGCTGAACACGGTGCTGTCACACCTGCTTCGCCAAGATGCTATTAAGCTGCGTCAGATGGCAAACGAGAAGAAGGACACAACGGCAACGCAGCTTGAGATGCTCAACGAGGTGTACCGCATTCTGTGCGTGTGCTTCGGCGAGCCGCCTAAGAAGTTCGACTTCACCTACACGGACAACAAGGGCAAGTATCACGAGGATCGCGACATCACGCCGCTTGAGTTCGCGAAGAAGTATGTAAAGATCGACCTTGACGACTACGTTGGCGTTATTAATGTTCCGGGCGAGGAGAATCCTTACGGCCATGTCTATGCTATCCAGGATTCCGACCAGATTCCTGAGCGCCGCAACCTGTACGTTAACGTGCCGATGGATGAGCTTAAGGGATACGTCATTGAGTCGCTGAAGCAGGGCGATCCGGTCTGGTTCGGCAGCGACGTGCTTCAGTGGTGCGATCGTATGGCTGGCGTCATGTCTGAGGATCTGTACGACTTGGAGAACATGTTCGGCGTGAAGTTCGACATGGACAAGGCTCAGCGTTTCGCCATGCATGAGAGCTTGCCGACACACGCAATGACTATTGCTGGCGTTGACATCAAAGATGGCAAGCCAGACAAATGGAAGATCGAGAATTCTTGGGGTGTTGAGAACCACGGCATGAAGACAGGCAACAACGGCTACTTCGTAGCGACGGACAAATGGTTTGACAACTTTGTGTATGAGGTTGCTATCCCTAAGAAGATGTTGAAGCCTGAAACGTTGAAGGCGCTGGATTCCGAGCCCATCGTGTGGCCGTTCTGGAATACCTTTAACCCGGTCTCGAATCTGTAGGGTTTGTAGGACAAACAGAATCCGCAGGTTGCTTGGCTTTTTATTCGGCTCGCAGTTTTGGTTGCAACCTACTAATTCTTCGACTTTGACATGTCACAAAAGCGCCATCCGGTTGGGTGGCGCTTTTTTTGTTTGGTTTGGTGCTTGTTGGCTCATAATAGCAAGGGTCTTGCGATCGAAAAGACATGCGTTTCTCCCTTAACCCGGGTCTTGCAAGCGAAAGGAATCCTATGAAGCCAAGCGAGCGCTTTTATAAGTTAGCGATGCCTTTTTGGCGTACGTATTTCGAGCATCCCTTCGTCAAAGGAATAGGGGATGGAACGCTTCCCAAAGAGAAGTTTCGCTATTACATGATTCAAGATCATAAGTATTTGATGCAGTATGCGAAGGTGTTCGCGCAGGGATTGATCAAGGCGTATGACGAGAGTGATATCCGTATGTATAGCAGTCTTATCTCCGCGACGCTTGATACGGAAAATGCTGTTCATCAAGCTTATTTGAAAGAGTTGGGTGTAACCGAAGAGGTTATTTCAGCAACTCCTATGGCGCTCAACAATAAGTCGTATACCGACTATATGATTGCGCAGGCGACGAAAGGCGGCTTGCCGGAGATTGCGGTTGCGGTCCTTGCGTGCTCGTGGAGCTATAAGGTGATTGGCGATTACCTGAGCGATGAGTGTGCAAACCGCGAGCCATCGTTCTACGATCGCTGGATCGATATGTATTCCTCGGAAGCTTACCGAAAAGCCAATGACGACATGATTGACCTGGTGGATCGCTACTGCACCGGCCTTGACGAAGCCCACCTTGCGCGCCTAGACGAGATCCTCAT
>CAYPKC010000239.1:0-1783 GCA_964411215.1 uncultured Eggerthellaceae bacterium
GGCGTGACGTCCCTACCACCAAGACCCCGAGATCAACCACGCCATCCCCGAGCTTCTGACAAGCTTTGGCCTTGCCGTGTTGACGGAAGACTCGGTAGCGCACTTAGGGCAGCTTGAGCGGCCTATCCGCGTGGTCGACCAATGGATGTACCACACGCGCCTGTATGCGGCAGCGAAAGTCTGCACGCAGCGAAACGACCTGGACTTCATTCAGCTGAACTCGTTCGGTTGCGGCCTTGATGCCCTCACCGTTGACCAAGCGCAAGAGCTTTTAGAGGCGGCAGGCAAGATCTATACGACTCTCAAAATCGACGAGGTTTCAAATCTGGGAGCTGCCCGCATCAGGGTGAGAAGCCTGCTTGCAGCACTGAAAGACCAGCAGGACAAAGAAGCAGAAGCGCTGCGCGATGAAAAAGCAGCACAACGCGGCTGCCCGGCAGCATCCATTAGCAAAGATGATATTGATGCGTTGGTGCCTGAAAGCTTTACGGAAAAAGCCGACGGTGTGGCGCGGGCATCGCTGATCGAGCAGCGTGAGAGTGCCTCTACCGAGTTTGCGCGTCCGCAGTATACGCAGCAAATGAAAGACGAGGGCTATACCATTTTGGCGCCGCAGATGGCTCCGTATCACTTTGAGCTTTTGGTGCCCATCTTCCAGCGCTTTGGCTACAACGTGAAGCTTTTGCCTTCTGTTGACGCGGGAGCTGTCGATGCCGGTCTGAAATATGTGAATAATGACATCTGCTATCCGTCGATTCTGGTGACTGGCCAGATTATGGAAGCGGTGATGAGCGGCGAATACGACACCGATAAGCTCGCGGTGCTCATTACGCAAACTGGTGGCGGCTGTCGTGCAACGAACTATATTTCGCTCATCCGCAAAGCGCTGAAAGCCGCAGGTCTGGGTCACATTCCGGTCATCGCGTTGTCGTTTAAAGATCTTGGCGAGGTGAATCCCGGATTTAACATCACTCCTGCCATGCTCTACCAGGCAGTATATGCGCTTCAGTATGGCGACCTTCTTATGATGGCGCTCTATCGCACGCGGCCGTATGAAGTTGAGCCGGGCAGTGCCAATCGCCTGTTCGATCACTGGATGGGCGTCTGCAAAGCGCAGCTCGATCGCGGCGTTGGACTCAGGGAGTTCAAGCAAACCGTCAACCAGATTGTGGATGACTTCGACACCTTGCCGCTTCAAGGCGAAGGCACAAAGCCCAAGGTCGGCGTTGTCGGCGAGATCTTAGTCAAGTTCCATCCCACGGCAAACAACCAGATTGTCGATCAGATTGAGGCTGAAGGTTGCGAAGTGGTGGTGCCCGGGCTAATCGAGTTTTTCCTCTTCGGCATTGCCGGCGGTATCTTTCAGCGCCAAATCGGCAAATCAGCCAAGTCGGCACTTGGAAGCCGTATCGGTCTTGCCGCTATCAAGAAACTGCGCAAACCGGTCTCCGATGCCCTTAAGCGCTCGAACCGCTTTGAACCTCCCGCCGATATCTACGAGCTGGCCGAATATGCGAGCGAGATTCTGTCGCTTTGCAATTCGATGGGCGAAGGATGGCTGCTCACCGCCGAGATGGTTGAGCTCATTCGCAGTGGTTGCCCCAACATTGTCTGCACGCAGCCCTTTGCCTGCCTTCCTAATCATGTGGTTGGAAAGTCGGTCATTAAAGAGCTGCGCCGGCGCTATCCCGAAAGCAATATCGTGGCAGTTGATTACGATCCCGGTGCATCTGAAGTCAATCAGCTCAACCGCATTAAACTCATGATCGCTGTTGCGAAAAGC
>CAYPKC010000240.1:0-1743 GCA_964411215.1 uncultured Eggerthellaceae bacterium
GCCGGGATAAATTCATTGAAGCGCGATGCCACAATACCGATCTTAATGTCTTTGCTGACAAGCTTGCCTTCCAAAACGTTCATAGTATGCCTTTCTATTGTGTGCTCGTCTCTATTTTATACGGACGTGCTGGCTTGCTCTATATCGAGAAGATGCCCCATCTTTTCCTGCTTCGTTTGAAGGTAGAACGCGTCATAGCCCGTTGCCGGCATGACAATGGGAATGCGCTTGATAATTTCCATGCCGAAGTCTTTCAACTGGTACACCTTGTCCGGATTATTGGTGAGAAGGCGCATGGTTTTGACGCCCAGATCACGCAAGATTTGCGCGCCGATGAAGTATTCGCGCATATCGCCTTCAAAACCCAGTGCAAGGTTGGCCTCGAGTGTATCCATTCCTTCATCTTGAAGCTCGTACGCGCGAAGCTTGTTTACCAGACCGATACCTCGTCCTTCTTGGCGCATGTAGAGCACAATGCCGCGCCCTTCTTCTTCAATCTGGCTCATAGCGGCAGCGAATTGGTCGCCGCAATCACAACGCAGCGAGCCGAACGCGTCGCCAGTCAAGCATTCGGAATGAACGCGTACCAGCACGTTTTCGCCGTCTCCTATGTCCCCCTTAACGAGCGCGACATGATGTTCGCCATTCAATTTGTTGACATAGGCATGCGCGCTGAACAAACCATACTTGGTTGGCATCTTGGTAACCGCCACTTCCTCAACAAGCTGGTCGTGCTTTTTGCGGTATTCCTGAAGCGCCTTGATCGAAATGAATTTCATGTTCCATTTCTTTGCGAGCTCGATAAGCTCAGGCGTGCGCATCATGGTGCCGTCTTCGCGCATAATCTCACAGCACAGGCCGCACTCTTTAAGTCCCGCAAGGCGGCACAGATCAACCGTTGCCTCGGTATGTCCGTTGCGCTCAAGCACGCCATTCGTCTTGGCCATAAGCGGAAACATGTGCCCCGGTCGGCGGAAGTCCTCAGGCTTGGCATTGTCATCGACGCATGCAAGCGCGGTGATAGAGCGCTCTGCCGCCGATATGCCCGTGGTCGTATCGACGTGATCGACCGATACCGTAAAAGCAGTTTCATGATTATCGGTGTTGTCGACAACCATCTGGGGAAAACGAAGACGGCGACAGAGCTCTTGGCTCATAGGCATGCAGATCAGGCCTTTGCCGTGCATGGCCATGAAGTTCACGTTTTCGGTCGTTGCGAATTCTGCGGCGCAGATGAAATCACCCTCGTTCTCGCGATCGGGATCATCGGTGCACAGAATGATCTTGCCTTGGCGAAGATCCTCAAGGGCATCTTCTATGCTGTCGAATTCGAACATGGTTGCCTCCTAATATCCATACTTCTCAAGGAATTCTTTGGTAATGCCAGACGCTGGCGCACCGTGCTGTTCCGGTGCATGTGCCGGCGAGAGAGCGGAAGGTGTTGTTGTGCCATCAAAGCCCATGAGGCGCTCGACATATTTGCCAATGATGTCGGTTTCAAGATTGACGACAGAGCCAACCTGCTTGGCCGCAAGGGAGGTGTGAGCGCGGGTGTGAGGAATGATAGATACGGAAAACGCATCGTCTTCAACGCGCGCAACCGTAAGGCTAATGCCGTCAATGGCGATGGAGCCTTTTTCAACCACCAAGCGCGTTATGTGCTCAGGTGCTGCAATCGTATACCAGAAGGCATTGCCGTCTTGGCGGATAGAGCGAATCGTGCCCGTGCCATCAATATGTCCC
>CAYPKC010000241.1:0-1740 GCA_964411215.1 uncultured Eggerthellaceae bacterium
ACAGGCAGCCTTTCGTCTGAATTATTGACACTTTATCACTCTACTGTGCTAAAGTGATGGATATCAGGAGCATATCTTGATGGTTTGCTTGTGCCTGGGGTGGTCGGCTGTGGCAGGCTTGGGCATTAGGTGGCCGGCTTACATCCAAGATGGTCAGCTTGCGCCTAAGCCTGTTGGCAAGATTGTATAAGCACGGCACGACCTGGCATAACATACATAATTATTGCTGTTTCTGAGGAAAGGAACTCATGAACCTCGCAACACCGTTTGGATTTCGCGACGTCGTTGGCGATGAAGCGATTCAACGCGAACGCATCATACGCCGTACGCAAGACCTCTTCACCGAACACGGCTTTATGCCCATAGAGACACCCACGCTTGAAGCCATGGATGTCATGAAGGCATCTGGGCGTATTCCAACATCGCCGTTCAAGTTTTTCGACTCCCGTGGCGATTTGCTGGCCATGCGACCTGACGTCACGCTGCAGGTGGCACGCATGTGCGCGGCACGCTTCAATGACACAACCAAGCCGGTGCGCTTGCGTTATACACAACGCGTATTCCGTGACGTCGAAGGCGAAACCGATGCTGGCGCGCGCGAAATCACGCAGATCGGCATCGAGTGCATTGGAGAAGTGGGGGCGGAGACAGACGCAGAGATTGTCGAGTTGTTTTTACAGGCGCTTTCGTGCTGCGGCATCTCGCAGATATGCCTGTCTCTGGCAACAGTCAGCCCTCTGCGCATGCTTCTTGAGCGCTCCGGGGCGCAAGAGGCCTGGAAACGCGCCGTGCTCGACGCCTATCACGATTCCGATTTCGTAGAGATTGACTGCCTTACCGATCTTGCAAATTGTACAGATTTTGACACTCGCGACATTGCTCCTGCCTATGCGCAGGCTATCCGCGAGCTTCCGCGCATCCGAGGAGACAGGCATGCCATTGATGCTGCGCGCTCCTTGGTGCAACCGCTGGGATGCGACGCAGGCCTCGACGAATTCTTGCAGGTCTATGAAAGCGTGGTAGCGCAAGCACGCGTGATGGAAGAGACGCTGAATGGGCCACGCAATTCTGATACCGGCGCCAACAATGCCGGCGCTTCAGATGATTCCTGCGGCAGTGGTTGCAACATCCGCGTACTCGTCGACTTTTCGGTCATGAGCTCGTTTGATTACTACACGGGCATCGTATTTGAGGCATCTTCGCCTTATTTGGGCTCAGCGCTCGGTTCCGGCGGCCGTTATGATCACATGATTGCCGCTTTTGGAAAAGATCGCCCTGCGGCAGGCCTCGCTTTTTGCCTAGAGCAGGTCATGACGGCATGCGCGCTGGAAGAAGAGGCGCTTTTAAACCTTGCGCTTGAAGATGAAGAGGCAGACGTGCAAGATGCGCTCGGAAAAAGACAAGCGCATGCCACCGTGCTTGAGCGCCGCAAGCTTCGCATTGCGATTCCTAAAGGCGCGTTGCATCAAGACGCCGTTTCATGCCTTAGTGCTGCCGGCCTTGATACCACCCCGCTTGAAAGCATTGGGCGGCAATTGGTTATCAGCACCGATACTGTGGACTACATTATTGTGAGGCCGTCGGACGCACCAGCGTTTGTGGCCTATGGAGCTGCAGATTGCGGCATATGCGGCAGGGACTCGCTCTTAGAATCAGGCGCGCAAGTCGTTGAGCTGGTGGATTTGCAGTTCGGCGGCTGCCGTTTCGTGGTGGCGGAATTAGCGGGCACTGAAGACGCTC
>CAYPKC010000242.1:0-896 GCA_964411215.1 uncultured Eggerthellaceae bacterium
CGGGCTCCTCTGTCGGCTCAAGCAGAACGTCAAGCGCGGGAAGCTCCTTGGGATCGTCGAGTCGCACCTCAGGAAGCTTCAGCTCAGATCTGCTGCGGAACTCCATGCAGCTCAGCATCCCAGGACAGCGCCAGCTTCAAGTTATCAAGCCGGCAAAGTATGACGACGCGGAAAGCGTCACCAAGGTACTGAAGTCTGGCGATGTTGCCATCATTGCGTTTGAGTCGACACCGCAAGACCTCATGAAGCGCATTCTCGACTTCTCATTTGGCGCGGCAAGTGCCCTTGATGCAACGGTCGAGTGCGTTGGCAAAGGCGTTTTCGCCATTGCCCGCAGTGTGCCGCTTGATGATAAAGAACGTGCTGACTTGCAGAATATGGGTATTGCTTAAACGCGGTGCACATGCTGGCACTCTTACCCGATAACAAACCATATCTGAAGCTATGAATATCACGCCACACACAAAGATTGCGATAGTCGGATGCGGGAAAATGGGGGAGGCCATCTTGAAAGGATGGGTCACCTCTGATGCAGAGCCCGTGAATGCGTTGTCTGGCAGCAACATTGTTGTTGTCGAGCCTTCGGCGGATAAGCAGGACTTTCTTGTAAGCACCTATGGGGTTGACGTTAAAGAAAGCGTCTCCGACTTGGGGCAGGCCGATATGGTAGTTATCGCAGTAAAGCCGCAAGTGATTTCGGGCGTGCTGCAAGAGATCGCACATGTCCTTCCGCAAGGCGAAGAGACGCTTGTTGTATCTATTGCTGCCGGCATTGCCACTCAAGACATAGAAGATGCGCTCGGAGACGCGGCACGCATTGTGCGCGTCATGCCGAACCTTCCGCTGCAAGTGGGACAAGGGGCGAGCGTTGTTGCCGCAGGCGCTTCCGCAACAAA
>CAYPKC010000242.1:906-1713 GCA_964411215.1 uncultured Eggerthellaceae bacterium
AGAAGATGCAGAACTCGTGAACGAACTCTTCTCCGCGCTTGGAACATCTCATGTAGTTGACGAAGCGCAGATCGATGCGGTGTGTGCGATCAGCGGGGGAGGTCCTGCCTATGTAGCCTATATGGTTGAATCCTTGCGAGATGCGGGTGTGTCTTGCGGACTTTCATCTGAGCTGGCAGAAGACTTAGCTCTTCAAACGGTTGGCGGAACGTATACCACCATGGCGGCATCGCATATGTCGCCCGAAAAGATGCGTGAGGCCGTGTGCTCTCCTGGCGGCACAACGCTTGCTGCCATCGGCGCACTTGATGCGGCTGGATTTAAACCAATGTTTAAGGACGCCGTAGAAGCAGCAATTGATCGAGCTTGTGAGCTCAGAGAGGGAGCACATTCGTGATCATTGCCATTATTGCGAAACTCGCTTATATCTACACGCTTTTGATAGTCGTGTATGTCATCTTATCGTGGGTGCCCAACAAGAAAGGGCTTCTCGCAGACATCGACAACGTGTTAGGAAGGCTGTGTGATCCGTATCTTGATCTTTTCAAGAAATTCATACCGCCTATTGGAGGAATGATCGATATTTCCCCCATTATTGCTATCGTTGTATTACAAATAGTTGTGAGCTTGTTACAGTTCATATTCTGATAAAGTTATCTATGCAAACTTTTCGATAAAATGCACCAGTAACGCGATTCGAAGGGAACAGAAATGGCCATCACTGCCCAAGACATCCACAATCAAAGTTTTGCAATCGACCGCAAAGGTTATGACGTTGATGAAGTCGACGTGTTCCTAGAGCGCGTA
>CAYPKC010000243.1:0-1710 GCA_964411215.1 uncultured Eggerthellaceae bacterium
TTGCCAGAGATCTTGGGTCTTGAGGGAGCGTGTCCTGCAAGCGGTCTATCGACGTGTTCTTCACCTAAGGCATGAGGTGTGTGAGGGGACGCGAAAGATTCATGAGCGATACGATCTAAGATGGGAGCAGGAGAGAGAATCTGCCTGTCCATAATGCGCCGTGCTGATCGCTCGGATATTTCTATGCCGAGCTTCTTTGACAGCTCAGCAAGCATTTTGGGGTCAGTTGCCATGCCGAGCAAATCTGCGGTTGAAACATCTTCGAGATTACGATCAAAGATGCGCTTTGAAGGAGAGATATTCTTCATGCCTCTTTCGAAGAGCGCGGCGACAATTTCAGTTTCTGATCCACAATAAACCGTAAGGTCGCTTCTTTGATCAAGGGCAAACTCTGCAACCGTTCGAAAAATGTTCTTTGGTCCTCGCATAGCAGAAACGCCATCTTTCGTCTCAAAATGCGGAAACGTTGATTGGTCAGTCTTTTCAGGCAATCGATCGGTATCAGTAATGACTTCAAGGGCTGTTCCCAGTCCTTCAGAAGAAGCAAGAATAGCGGCACGTTCAGCATTCTTCGTGATAGAGAAGAGAGCCATGCCGCGTCCATGCATCCCCCACCGTTCAGCTTTTGCAGAATCGAGCTTTGATGTAACTCGCGGCTGAAAAATGCGTTCGTGCATAGAAGGCGGAACGCCGCACCCGTCATCAATCACGGTGATATAGCGTTTATTGCCAATTTTTCGAAAGGCAAGATAGATATGAGCGGCATGGGCATCGCGAGAATTGCGAAGAAGTTCAATAATAATGTCTTCGCTGCACTGGATATCTTGAGCAGCTTGTCTGAGCTCTGCTTCAGAATGCTTGAGGCGAACAAAGCCTCCGCCGAAGTCTTCTTCTACGCGGAGGCTTTCGTTACCTACCACCGATTCAATGAAGGTGCCTAAGCTCTGGGATTCTGGGTGCTTATGGACGCCATCGGCTTTATCCATGGATATCACCGGTTGCTATTTAGCGTAATCGACCGCACGGCTTTCGCGAACGACAACAACTTTGACCTGTCCGGGATATTGCATCTCAGATTCAATCTGCTGCGCAATCTCATGGGCAAGCACAATAGATTTTGCATCATCGACCACATCAGGTTTGACCATGACGCGAACTTCGCGACCAGCCTGAATAGCAAAGGTGCGCTCTACCCCGTTGTGGCTATTTGCTATTTCTTCCATCTTTTCAAGACGCTTGATGTAAGCATCAAGTGTTTCTTTGCGGGCGCCCGGACGTGCTGCAGAAATGGCGTCAGCTGCCTGGATCAACACATCAAGCACTGAATTTGGTTCGATATCTTCGTGATGAGCCTCGATGGCATGGACGATCTCATCGGCCTCACCGAAACGCTTAGCAAGATCAGCGCCAATGACAGCATGGCTGCCATCAACCTCGTGATCAATGGCTTTTCCAAGGTCATGCAAAAGGCCAGCGCGTTTGGCAGGAATGGGATCGAGACCAAGCTCTGATGCCATAACGCCAGCAAGATAAGAAACTTCAAGTGAATGATTCAAGACATTTTGTCCATACGAGGTGCGGTATAGCAGCCTTCCAAGCGTATGGATGATCTCAGGATGCAAGTCATGGATGCCTGTTTCAAAAGCGGCTTGTTCTCCGGCCTTCATGACACGTTCTTCGACATATTTCGCTGCTTTTTCATACATCTCT
>CAYPKC010000244.1:0-1705 GCA_964411215.1 uncultured Eggerthellaceae bacterium
GTACCCAAAAGGCGATGACGAAAGCAAAACCAACCGCATAAATGGTGTTCGCAATGCCGGTTCCGATATCGATCGCTGCATTGGCCGCACTGCCCGCAAGACCCGATGCCCACTGAGAAACCGAACCAGCGGCACTGCTTAACAGGCCTTTGATGGATTCGTTGTCCAAAAGCGATGAATACTTCTCGGCAATGCCTTGACCCCAGTCGACAATGGCTTTTATGTAGTTTGGGATGTTCGATATCAAGTCAGCGAATTGCTTATTCAAGCCAAACATCGGCGAGAACATAAGAAACAGGATAAGGCCGAGCACGGCAAACATAATGATGTAGGCAATAGTTGTGCCAGCGAGGCGATTCAATCCGCGCTTTTCAAGCGATGCGACCAGGCTGCGCAGAACGAAGACGATAATCAGCGTCCAGATGAGCATGGAGATCGGCAGCGCCAGGATATTCAAAAGATAGACAACGATGCCGGTCAAAACAGCAGCACCGACAGCTATCCAGATAATATAGATGACTCGCTTGAGTTTGCGATTGGCAACTTCAAGCGGTAGATGCTTTTTGCCTTTCCGATTCTCGGCGGCTTCATTCATTGCGCTTTGCTGCAGTTTTGTATTATGAGGCGCCATGTCTCCACTGTTCTTTCTTACCTTGAAGGCGCTTTATGCAGGCGCATGCACCCTGCGCGTTAAAGGCGACGTGCTGGTTGTGCCGCTTGGTTTTGTCCCAGCGAACATGCCGGGAACACAACGAAGCGATCGATGCTTACGCTATGCTTCCGTGGTGTCGGAATCAACGTAGTTTGCTACTTCTTTCGTGATTCTTTCGGACGTAGCATTGAGCTTGTCGTTATGCTCTTTGCTTGCCTGCGCGCGAGCGTCAGAGGCTTCCTTCTTCTCGGCGTTGATTGCCTTCTGCTCTTTATAGGCTTCGCTGACTGCCTCTGTTGCGGCATCGGCAAAATCGACTATCGGGTTTTTCTTCTCGGTGCTGCCAGACTCAAGACCGGCTTTTACCGATTCATCGCTTGCATATTTGGGGCGGAACTTCGAGCGCACCTTCTTCGTCACATTTGAAACAAGCTCGATGGGAGCGCTGGTAACCGTGTCGACCGTCTCTACCGTCTTTGAGATGCTTCCGGTGATTTTGGAGACGTCTTCTAAGATTTCGTCGACGCGCATCATTTCAAGATTGACCGAATCCACCGTGAGCGTGACCCGATCCATCAGCGGATCTACCTTTTTGATAGTCGGCTGAATATCGGTGACGGCGGTTTCTATGTTCTTAAGGGTTGGCTGGAGATCTTCAACGGTGGAACGCGCCTTTTTGACTGTCAAGGCGAGTTCAACCACAAACCACACGAGCGCACACCCGACAATTATGTACACGATAGGCAAGATGATGTTCAGAATATCCATGATTCCCTCCTGCACGAAATCCTTACGTTTTCCTATAGGTATAAGTGTAAAGGACGTTTCCCTTTACCTCTTGACCCGCATGCTGTTTGTAGTATGCCAACACGGCGAACAAAAGCATGTTGTTTTTAGGCTAAAGGCATTCTATATCAGTGTAAATCGAATGCTCCTACATGACATGAATATGCAACCCTTGCGTTGAATAGGATGTCGGGTGTGGGAGGGTTTTGTGTGGGGCTGCGGGTTTGCTGGCTGGCGCGGTGGTTCTGTTGGTTGGTGCGGCGGGTT
>CAYPKC010000245.1:0-1689 GCA_964411215.1 uncultured Eggerthellaceae bacterium
AATGTTCCTGCAGGAAACTACGCGAAACAGTCTCTTTCCACAACCGTCCCGCCAAGTTGGATCAGTGCCGATGGAAACGTGGGACCGGAATGCTCAGGAAAAGACGGCACGTTTGATGGCACGCCGCTTGAAGGAAAAGTGACGGAAGGATCCTCCGTAGGCAATGTCTGCAGTTATGCGAATACCGGCGATGTTCAACTTGCCATGGTATATAGCTCAGATGTCTTTCGCTTTAAGAATGTGACTCAAATCGGCATTGCACCTGAAGACACGCACAAGCCCATTATCTATCCTGCTGCCGTTTGCGCGAATGCCTCGTATCCGGCAGAAACCCAGGCATTCTTGGAGTGGGCGTTTTCAAACGAAGATGCTATCAAGGTATGGCAAAGCTGGGGATTTGAACTGGCAGAACAATAAACCCGAATGAGCTATTCTATAATTATTCGCAAGGGCGATTGATACTGAATAGAGGCAATGGCCCTCATGTTGTAAACATGATCAAAAAGCTTTCAACATATGCTGCAACGTTATTGCTGTCCGCTCTTCTCGTTATGACAAGTGCTCAGATATCTTTTGCAGAAAGCTCTTTAAGCGAAAACAATGCACATGACGCCATCACCCAAGTTGCCTCTCAAAGCGATGCATATGCAGTGCAGATTCAGGAGAATGACAAAGAAGCCTATATTGAAGGTGCAACATTTGCCGTCAGTGATTTTTCACGGGCCCTTAAGGGATCTCCGGTCACGTTAGAAAACTCTCCTGCTGATTATGCCTACTATCAAGGGAAAAGCGCAGACTATGTCGTTGCCGTGGTAACCGATACGCGCATCATTGCCTATGTGCCACCGCGCCTCCACGCTCTTGCCGATATTTCGGATGAAACGTCGCGATGCGAACTCATTGCATATATCAAGGCGCTTGATATTGCGGATGAGAAAAGAAAATCGGCGATTGACGAGCATAAAGAATGGATCTTTACAAGCGATCCTGAGTATAGGGATAACGACGTTACCTACTTCTTCGATACGGAAGTAAAAAACGGAGCGTATTATGTTTGCCTCGCCTATAACGAGGGCACAGAAAGCGCCCTAAGCACATCGAAAAAAAGCCTTCCCGCATATGTCGATTTCTTACGGGTCGTTCCTCCCAATCAAGTGAGCATCGTTGCACCAGCTACGGGTATTGCTGCCTTTATTGAGTTTTTGCAAGGCATAGACTACTCACCGCTTTGGGTGACGCTGAAGACGACCGGATGTGCGATAATCTTCATTTTTGTCCTGGGACTTGCTGCTGCTTATATGACTATGCGCGTTTCAAAACGCGCACGCGATATATTCGACACGATCTTTACCATACCGATGGTCTTGCCGCCAACGGTCTGTGGCTTTTTGCTTTTACTCTTGCTGGGCAAAAATACAAGCTTAGGACAATGGTTTATCGACATTGGATTCCCCCTCGTATTCAGTTGGCCTGCTACGGTTATTGCGGCTACAGTTGTCGCTTTTCCTCTGATGTACCGCTCTTCTCGGGGAGCATTTGAAAACCTTGATCCCAATATGCTCGATGCGGCACGCACCCTTGGTTGGTCGAATGCACGCATCTTCTTTAAGTTGATGATTCCTCTGACATGGAGCTCTATAGCCGCTGCCACCGTATTGGCTTTTGCACGAGCCTTAGGAGAATTTGGTG
>CAYPKC010000246.1:0-1658 GCA_964411215.1 uncultured Eggerthellaceae bacterium
TTAACGTGTTGGCGTTCTTTAACTTGCTTTGCGAGTCTTTCGAATAACGTATCCCCATAGACAGCTAACTTATCATTTAGCTGCTCTAATGAAGCAATTCGGTTTTGTATCGTCCGAAATTGCGTAATTACTCTACGCTGGTCTTCTATACTGGGCAAATTGATGGGGATATTGCAGAGCGCATCCCAAGATAGGCCTCCGCGTACGCTCGCATCTGTTGCGAACCAACAGCGCCGGTCAAATTCGGAGCTGCTGAATAGCAAGGCCAAATACTCTGGGAGAACCATTTTGCTTGATACTTCGAATGTGAAATATGCCGGGGAAACGATAGCATCCCCCTGAGAAGAATAGAGCGCTATTGGCAACACTTCGTCTCGCCCCACATGCATCGGGTTGCACGCAAAACGCCCAGTTGTAACAACTTTGTATTTTGTGAGGTCTGTGCCTATAACGTTGGCCACAGAAGGCATGAAATGCTTGTCGATAGATACGCCTAACAATTCGTCGGCAGCTCCGTCGCTATTTCGGCAATCGACTTGTTCGATTACGTCACCTAAGATCATGCCCGACATGCCTCCATTAACAAATGAATCTCTGATGAGAGATTTTAACATTGACCTCATTCACCATCGCGTAGTGCAAGGTTGTATCGATGCGTTTATGCCCCAAAAGGTGCTGCACTTGCTCTATCGGCATTCCTTTTCCGATAGCCCTGGTAGCCAAGGTCCTTCTGAACTTATGTGGGTAAGCCTTAGCAATACCGGCTTTAGAGGCAGTGAGGTGAATCATCTTCTGCACCCCGTCTTTTCCAAGTCTGCGATTATGGTTGCTCAGACTGGCGAAAGCGGCATCTAGCGTGTCTCTTCTGCATTCAAAGTACGCTTCCAAGTGTAGTTTCGTCCTGTCATCAAAATAGACCGTCCGCTCTTTGTTTCCTTTCCCCGTAACAACGCATTCGTGTTTTTCCATATTGAAGTCACTGCGATTTAATCCGACAAGCTCACCTATACGCATGCCTGTAGAGTTCAGAAGATCAAGGATCGCTAGATCTCTCGGGCAGCGGACCGACTCACGCATACGCTCGATTTCCTCGTTGCTGAAGGTTTCCTTGACCCGTTGCGGCGTACGAATTGGTTTTATTCTTCTCATAGGACTCTTGAGGATTATTTCCTCATCTTCCAACCACGCGAAAAAGCTAGAAAATACCCTACGCATATTGTTCAGCGTTACAGGCGATGCGCCTCTGGTGGCTTGGTAATCGGATAGGTACCTCCGCAAATCATCAGTTTGAATGCGAAGCAGCGGCTTGGAGAACCAGTCTAGCGCCTTCGATATGGTTGCCTCGTAGTAGTTGAGGGTGTTTAAGCTGCAGCCCTCGACTTTTTTTGCCGAAATGAAGAGATTAAGCATATCTCGATTTGTTCCATTACAGCATGGCGGAATAGGATCAGTAAGCACGTGAATGAGCGTCTCTTTAAGCAAAGCCAGCTCTTCATTGTCTAATGTCGATGACATTGCACACAGGATTTGATTTATTTGTTCGTTCATAGGTCCTCCAATCATCATTGCAACATGATGAGTGGAGGACCTATCGAGCAGACGTCTAAATGATAAGTTAGCTGCCTAGCTCAACGAATCTAGCATGATGCTGCGGATTC
>CAYPKC010000247.1:0-1605 GCA_964411215.1 uncultured Eggerthellaceae bacterium
ATATTAGACAATATCCTATATTAGAAATAGTCTTATACATTCATTGAAGGAGGAGTCATGGACACTTACTACAACCCTGTTGATCTTCCGAAGTTCTCTACGATGGGAGAAGAAGCTCCGGAGCTTTGGGAGAAGTTCATGGCCTATTATGGTTCTGTCTTCGCCGATGGTGCGCTAACTTCCCGCGAGAAATCACTTATCGCCTTGGCGGTTGCGGCAGTGGCTCCTTGCCCCTATTGCATCGACTCCTATGTCAACGCGTGTATGGAAAAGGGTGTTACTGAAGAGCAGATGACCGAGGTTTTCCACGTAGCCTGCGCGTTGCGCGGCGGGGCAGCTCTCGTTCATGGCGTGCAGATGAAAAATATCGTGGACGACTTGGAGATCTGATATGACAAAGCTCGATCAGCAAGCTCAAGATATCATGGACGAATTTCCTTCATTCTATGAACGGGTAGAAGGGGGAAATCGCTTCACTGAAGACAAAATTAGCACCCTCCAAATGAATGTTGGCCTCAAATGTAACTTGGCCTGCAAGCATTGCCATGTAGAATCAAGTCCCGCGCGTACCGAAGAGATGCCCAAAGAGGTTATGGAGGCATGCTTGAAGGTAGTATGCGACCACAATATCGAGACTATTGACATCACCGGCGGCGCACCTGAGATGAACCCGAACTACGAGTGGCTTATCAAAGAGGCGACGGCGACAGGCGCGAAGGTGATGACTCGTTCTAATCTGGTCATCTTGCAAGAACCGGCCTATGCGCACCTTCCTGAGCTTTGGGCAAAGCTAGGCGTTGCGGTTATTGCCTCTCTGCCACATTATGTGAAGCGCGATGCAGAGAAGCAGCGCGGTGAAGGCGTATATGACTCCATCATCGAAGGCATCAAGAAGCTCAATGCGCTTGGTTATGGCAAAGGCGAGGGGGCAGGGTCGGATGGCAAGACGTTGGAACTCGATCTCGTTTACAATCCCGGGGGCATGTTCTTGCCAGGAGATCAAGCAGGACTTGAGTGGGACTACAAGCAACAGCTTGCTAAAGAGTTCGGCATTACGTTTGACCACCTGTTCGCCATTGCGAATAATCCTAACGGGCGTTTTGGCAATAGTTTGGAGAAGAAGGGCAAGCTAAGCAAATATATGGAGAAGCTCGTGGGCGCTTTTAATCCCAATGCCGTTCCTACCATGATGTGCCGTAGCCAGATATCCGTCGGTTGGGATGGGCGCCTCTATGATTGCGATTTTAACCAAGCTGCAGAACTTGTTTGCGTTGAAGGAGGCACCATAGAAGAATTTGCTGCCGATCCAAAACGGCCGCTGAAACGCGAGATTGCCTTTGGTCAGCATTGTTATGGCTGCACAGCAGGTGCAGGATCCAGCTGCGGTGGCGCGACCGCATAGAGTTTCGGCATAAATATCTAAGATTATCGACGAGCATGCTTGTCGCGAAAGCATCGCTGTCAAGCATTTGCGCTCATACGCCCCTTTGCCACCACGCCTCGCTGCACGCATGACTGAAGGATGACGCAGTATAATCAGCCTATGGAGCAAGAAATTGCATTACTAAAGCAGCGTACCCGGCGGGGCATTCTCGCGGGGCTGGC
>CAYPKC010000248.1:0-1592 GCA_964411215.1 uncultured Eggerthellaceae bacterium
ATGGCAGAAGGACGTCTTGCCCATACAAACTTCAATGTCTATATATACAAGAACAACTATCCTGATCTGCAACGTGCCTTTAAGAACAACCTGAAGGGCTACTACTTACACTATGTCAATTATGGCAAAGCGGAAGGAAGAGTGGCCACCAATGGCTAGCGGAGAGTTTGCAAATTGGTCGAACGAAACGTGCGAAGAAGCCATTATGCGCCTTCTTCGCACTCACCTTCCGCTCACATACCATCTACTCACGCGCCTTCCGTGAAAAACAGTTCATACCAGCGAATAAATACGTAGAGCGACCATACGCGACGCCACAGCGGAGCTGCGTTTCTGCCATAGCGAAGCTTGTGCCACAGGTTGGTTTTGCCTCCCACAAACATGCCGAACAACGCATTCAGCTCATCGACCTTGAAGAACTTCTCAGCTGCTTTGCTGTTAAACGCGCGTTTAATATCACCGTTGTAGGCAGGGTCTTTCAGCCAGTCTTTGATCGGCACGGGGAAGCCGAGCTTTTTCCGATAAGCAACCTCGTCGGGCAGCACCTCAGAGGCCGCTTTTCGCAAAGCGAGCTTATTGCCGTTCGGCCCAACTTTATATTGGGACGGCATGCGCCTTGCTATATCAAAAATACGCAAATCGCAATAAGGCATGCGAATATCAAGACCTGTGCCACGTGAAATCTTGGCCGAATTGAACAAGATGCTGCTTTCAAAGTACGTGCGCAAGTCGACATAAAGCATCCATGTAACCGCGTCGTAAGCACGGCCGCCTGCTCCCCTTTCAACCATAAAATCGCGCACAGTATTCGATTTGAAATAATGTTTGAGATAGCGCTTTTGATCAAGCGCCCGCATAGATTGCGTAGCGCCATAATACACTGCGTTCCGCTTGCCTTCGAACTTCGCTGCATTCTGATAACCGTTGTATCCTGCGAAGAATTCATCGGCTCCTTCGCCAGAAAAACAGAGCGAAGACAAGCGTGCAACCTTTTTACAAGCACAGTAAAGTGAAAGCCCTGCCGCATCAGAAGTGGGCTGCTCGTAGGCTAGGATAAACTCGTCTAACGTACCGAAGAAGTCTTCTGGAGTTACTTCAATTCCTTCAAACTTGCGCCCGAGAAATTCTGCTGTCGCGCGCGCTTCTTCCTCTTCGCTTGCCTCTTCATTGGCATACGATGCACAAAAACCGCACTCGGCGCGGCTCTTCGCAAGCATATATGAGGAGTCGACACCACCTGAAAGAAAGCTATCGGGGTTTTCGTCGGGATCACAGATGCAAAACATCGATTCATCCATCGCAATCGAAATCTCGTCTGCCCACTCATCAAGACTCTTTGATTCATCTATATCAAACGTGAGTTCCCAATACTTTCCCAAACGCAAGCCCTGCGCATCACATTGCAAATATCCGCCGGGCTCAAGCTTACGCACCCCTTTAAAAAGCGTATCTTCGCCCGGCACATACGTAAGTCCCAGATAAAACTGGATCATCTCTTCATTGACTTCGCGCTTAAAGCCGTCTTGCTCAAAAAGGTCTTGGATATCAAGCCCGTAGAGCACATCCCCCTGATCGGTCAGATAATAAAAGAG
>CAYPKC010000249.1:0-1589 GCA_964411215.1 uncultured Eggerthellaceae bacterium
CGGTTGATGACGCGGCGATAGAGATCGTTCAAGTCAGAAGTTGCAAAACGGCCGCCATCGAGCTGAACCATAGGACGCAGATCCGGCGGAATGACCGGGATAACGTCAAGGATCATGTCGGAAGGCTTGTTGTCAGATTTCAGGAACGCGTCAACGACCTTCAGGCGCTTGATGGCCTTGGTGCGCTTTTGCCCCTTGCCCGTCGCAATAATGTCGCGAAGCATTTCAGCGGTCTCTTCAAGATCGATCGCGTCAAGCAGGTCGCGCACAGCCTCTGCGCCCATGCCGCCTGAGAAGTAATCGCGGTAGTTGGCGCGCATTTCGCGATAGAGCGCCTCGTCGGAAATGAGCTGCTTGGGCTCGATGCGCAAAAACTCGTCAAACGCATCGGCGCGCAGTGCCTTGCGCTCATTGAATTCCTCATAAATGTCGGCGATTTCGGATTCCACCTCTTCAGGCGTGAGCCTTTCATCGGCAGCAAAATCCACCTCGTCGATCATGTCGTCGTCTTCAGGAATGTATTCCGTGGAAAGCTGGCGCGTTGCCGCAATAAGGCGGTCGCGCTCGGCGTCGATCTCTTCAAGGTCAGCCGCCAGCTCGTCGCGCAGCTCTTCAAGGTCTTCCTCGCGCGCTTCGGCATCAACGCTGGTGATGATGGAGCTTGCAAAGTATAAGACCTTCTCCAAATCCTTGGGCGGAATGTCCAAGAGATAGCCCAGACGGGACGGAGAACCCTTGAAATACCAGATGTGAGAGACCGGTGCAGCAAGCTCGATGTGGCCCATGCGCTCACGGCGGACCTTCGAGCGCGTGACCTCAACGCCGCATCGCTCGCAGACAATGCCCTTGAAGCGAACGCGCTTGTACTTACCGCAGGCGCATTCCCAGTCTTTGGTCGGTCCGAAAATCTTTTCGCAGTACAAGCCGTCTTTTTCCGGCTTCAAAGTACGGTAGTTGATAGTTTCTGGCTTTTTAACCTCGCCGCGCGACCAGCTGCGCACATCTTCTGCGCTCGCCAGGGAGATGCGAAGGGCGTCAAAATTGCGTACGTCGAATTCTGTGTTTGCCATGTTCTATTCCTCCTCTCCCCCACCGAGAATGTCGGCAAGATCATCCAGCGCGGCTTGAGCGCTGCTGCTTTCAGGAGCATCTGCCTTCAGATCATCGGCAACAGCGGTGTCGCCGTCATCGGTCAGCATGTCGGTTGCTTCGTTGCGCTCGATGCCGCCAAGAAGTTCGCCCAGCTCAGCTGCCAAATCGTTCAGCGAGTTGCTGGCATCTTCCTCGGTCTTTTGGGCATCGCTGCTTAAGGTTTCATAAATGGCGCGGTCCATGTCGCCGTCATCAACATCCATGTTGGCGTCAACCGTGCCGCCGTTGCCTTCAAGCTCGATGTTCAGGCACAGCGACTTCATTTCCTTCACAAGCACCTTGAAGGATTCAGGAACCTCCGGTGCCGGGATGTTTTCGCCCTTCACGATCGATTCGTACGACTTGACGCGGCCGGCCGTGTCGTCTGACTTGACCGTCAAAATCTCCTGCAAGACGTTGGAGGCACCATAGGCATAGAGCGCCCACACTTCCATCTC
>CAYPKC010000250.1:0-1525 GCA_964411215.1 uncultured Eggerthellaceae bacterium
CGCCCGATGTGGCAACAGTGGTGCTAGACATTATCTCCTTAAACTATTCGGAGACCCTTTCTGCTGCTGCAGGCTATTCTGTGGAAGAGGCAAAAGCGCAGACAATCGCCGCTGGTGATTACATCCTTATCTATGAAGGCGCTGTGGTAGAAGGATGGGGAGGCAACGCTTTGCGTGTAGCAGGGGAGACGGGATGCGAGGCACTCGTACAGGCAGCCGCTGATGCAAACGCGGTCGTGGCCATTGGCTCATGCGCCGTCAACGGTGGCTGGTGTGCTGCTCATCCTAATCCGTCAAACGCTATGGGCGTACAGCAATATCTGGCAAAAGAGAACATTGCGACACCGGTAGTAAACATCCCAGGATGCCCGGTTAACCCCGAGTGGGTCATGTCTGTTCTCGTTGATGTTGTGCTCATGAAAGATCCAAAGCTCGTTGAGCTCAACAGCTTCAATATGCCTTCTGCGCTCTTTGATCAGACCATCCATGACAATTGCGAGCGCCGCGGTCATTTTGAGAATGGCGAATTCGTCTATCAATTCGGCTCGGAAGAAGAGAAGCTTGGCTATTGCCTCTATCCGCTCGGATGCCGTGGACCGCAGACCAAGTCCATTTGCGGCGTGACGCTGTGGAATAACCGCCGTTCTTGGTGTGTTCAAGCTGGCTCCCCGTGCATTGGTTGCTGCGAGGCGAATCCGAACAACCCGGGCGATAACTGGGTGCAGGTCAACACGCCGTTCTATAAGCGCTTCCGCGATCTCCGCATTGGCGACTTTACGTTCCAGCCAGAGCCTGTTGCGTGGATCATCACCGGCATTGTGGCGGCAGCTCTTATCATCCATGGTTTCGGCATGAAGAAGACGGGACGTATGGATGGCGGTGCTCCGTTTGAGAAGATACGTAAGTGGGACCAGAATCATCCTGATCAATCGATCGGCACGTATGCCGATCCTGAGAAGGGCGGTCCGGTGATTAGCACTGAACTTACGGAAGAGAATACCCATCATCCGGCCAAGCCGGCTGATGAAGTCGTTCAAGATTACGAAGAGGAATAGGGGGTGATGTGACATGGCTCGTTCTATTATCGATCCCATTACCCGTATCGAAGGCCATCTCCGTGTTGAGATGGAAGTCGAAGACGGTTACGTAACAGATGCCTGGGTCTCAGGCGGATGCTTCCGTGGCATGGAACTCGTGGTGCAGAACCGCACTCCACAAGATGCAGCGCAAATCGTGCAGCGTATTTGCGGCGTGTGCCCTGTTTCTCACTCACATGCCTCGGCAATTGCTGCTGAAAAGGCATATGGCATTACCATTTCAAACAATGCGCGACTCGTGAGAAACCTTATTGAAGGCGCGCAGTTTTTGCATTCCCATATCCTTTGGTTCTACAACCTGTGCGCGCTTGACTACGTCAACCCCATCAATGCCCTTGATGCAGACGTTTCTAAGATCTACGATCTGGCAGCTTCTTACTACAATTCGCACACGAATGAGGACTTTGCCGAAGATAAGGCTATTACGT
>CAYPKC010000251.1:0-1522 GCA_964411215.1 uncultured Eggerthellaceae bacterium
AACTGGTGCGAACGGAACAGGAAAAAGCCTTCTTTTGCGAAGCCTTCTTGAATGTGTTCCTAGCGCCATAGAAAAGGCTTTCATTCCCCAGGATGTTGATCCGAATGAACGCGAGCGAGCTTTGGTGCTGCTTCGTAATCAAACACAGGAGCAGAAGGGCCGCATTCTCTCCATTGTGGCTCGTCTGAACTCTGATCCAGACAAGTTGTTAGATGGTGATGATTTGAGTCCGGGCGAGCTTCGGAAGCTTATATGTGCTGAACAGCTTGTCAGAAACCCGTGCTTCTTTGTGCTTGATGAGCCAACCAATCATCTCGATGTTGGTTCTATTGAAGCGTTGCAAGACATGCTTGCAAACTTTCCTGGAGCGATTCTTGTGGTGACGCATGATCGACACTTGGCAGATGCCGTTGCGACAGTTCGCTGGAGGACTGAAAGCACCGAAGCTGCTTCGAGGTTAATAATCGACTAGCAACGATGAGTGGGACAACGGGGACGTAGCCTATTGTCCTGTTTTTAAGGCAGCAATACTATTTTACCAGGTAGCAGGCATAAAAGTGGGACAATAGGCTACGTCCCCGTTGTCCCACTACGCGTTGTCACGCCCCGTTGTCCCACTAACAATTGTTAGGTGAGGTCGAGGCCGTCGAACACTTCCTTCAGCTTCTCAGCCGACTCTTTTAGTTCCGATTGCTCTAGGTAGTTCAGCGAAGGCGACATGCGCACCTCGATACCTTTCTTGCCCAGCAAACACGGCGTAGACAGAGCCACGTCGGTGATACCGTATTCGCCTTGCATGATGGTAGATACCGGCAGCACCGTCTTTTCGTCACGCACGATGCACGCGCAAATGCGCCGAACGGCCATAGCTATACCAAAGTAGGAGGCCTTCTTCTTCTCGATTATCTCGTACGCGGAGTTGCGCACTTCATCGGTGACTTCGCAACGAAACTCTTCATAAGAGCCACTGCTGCGCATGTTGAAGAAATCTTCCAGCGGAATGCCAGCAACGTGTGCCACCAACCACGCAATCAGCTCGCTGTCGCCGTGCTCACCCAGAACGCCAACATGGACATTGCGGGGATCCACGATCAAGCGTTCGCTGATGATCTGCTTCAAACGCCCACTGTCGAGCACCGTGCCCGAGCCGATGACCCGCTGCGGCGGAAGCCCCGAAAGCTCAATGGTGACGCGTGTGAGGATGTCCACGGGATTGGACACCACAAGAAGGATGCCTTTGCAGTCGCGCTGCTTAAGCTCTGCGATGATGCCCTTGAAAATGGAAACATTCTTGTTGACGAGGTCGACTCGCGTCTCGCCGGGTTTTTGAGCGGCACCGGCAGTGATGATGACCACGCTGGCGTCGGCCGTGTCATCGTAGGTGCCCGCGTAAACATCGACAGGACTGGCGAAAGCCTGCCCATGGGAGATGTCGAGTGCTTCGCCTTCTGCGCGGTCTCGATCAACGTCAATGAGAGCCATTTCAGAGAACAGCCCGGATTCCATTAAGGCGAAGGCGGTC